>CAZVDW010000127.1:0-1909 GCA_964625645.1 uncultured Rhodospirillaceae bacterium | reverse complement strand
ATGGCTGTATTTTCGTGCTGCTCACGCCCACCGGAGCCATGCTGCTAGCGCTGGGGGTCTCGGCAAGCGGCCAGACGGTTTTCGCCGCCGCTTTTCTCAGTTGGCAGTGAGGCCGGGAAAAGCCGCTTAATCAACGGGCTGGTAAGGTCTACAAATTTGTTTTCTTCTGCTCGCGGCATGGTGATCCTCCCAGGATTGTTATGACTGGCGCCGAACCGTGCCGGAATTCTGGCGCCATCTCGCACTGCCCCCAACCATGCGAAATGGCCAAAAGGGGCGTCGGATCGTTAGCTGAATGATTGTGGCGGTGATTGCAGCGCGGCGCAACCGCGCTACGCCTCGTAGTCGTAACCGAGCGCCGTCAGCGCCTCCACCAGATAGTCGCCGAGCAAGGGGATGCCGAGCAGATAGGTATCGGTGTGGTCCCAGCGTGCGTCGCGCGCGGTCTCCAGCGCTTCCGCCCATTCCGAGGCGACAAAGTCGCCCCGCCCCATCCAGGCCAGCGCCACCAGATTGACCTGCTCTTCCTCGTTGAGGGCGTCGATGAAGGCCATCAGCTCGTCGCGCGCGGGGTCGGCATGATAGGGCTCGATGCCGTCTTCGATGTCCTCGCCGAGCTCGTCGCCTGTCGGTTCGCTGGTTTCGTCGGGGTCGACCTCCTCCAGCTTGGCGTCATAGGCGCGCACGTGGGTTATCAAATCGCACACCTTCTCGACCGCTACGCCGAGAATCGCTTCACTTTCGTCGCTCATATACCTTCAACCCCTTGCCGCCGTGCCATGGGACGAAACCATGCGCGACTCAAGGGCGTAGGTCAAACGCCAATACGCGAATTCCTACCCCTGTCGGGCTTGACGGAAGTGGCTGAGCGAACCACCCTTGTTTCATGGAGTTGCGAAGTGCCAAGGAGCGGCCATGACCACGATCAGCCCCGACAGCCCGTTGAAGATATCGACCCGGATTCCCCTCGGGATGACCCTGGCCGGGTTGATCTACATCGTGGCCGCCGTGCTGCTGGCGGACGGCGGCCACTAGCGGATCGACCGAGACATTCGAGTCTCTGCAGCGCACGCCTTTGATTCGGCTAAAGCGCTAGAATGTCTTGATACGTTGATCCATCAACGAAAATGGCTAGGGGTTCGATATGATCGAATCGAACCCCTAGAGCTGATCGCTACTCGCCGGCGTCGGCCAGCGCGATGGGGGTCTCGAACTCGGCCAGGGCGGCTTCCAGATCTGCCTGGGGCAGCGCCGCGCCGGTTGCGTCCAGCGTGATCTCGGGGCAGGCATGGGCCGGGGGCAGGGTGAAGACGAAGAGCGCCGTCGCCAACGTCACCGAGGCGAAGACGGTGCGAAATGTGGCTTGGTGGCGGGTCATGGTCCTTGTCCTTCAATTCAGGCCTCGTTCAGTGGTGCGAGAAAAGCACGATATGCCCGCCCGCGCAGTGAGGTTCGTTACGAGAGCGTTGTGACATTGTTCACATTCGCGACAATTTTTCTGAAAGACAGGCGAGTGTTCCCCTAAAGACAAGAAGCGACTAGTATCCGCGCGGCTGGATCGTCCGACCCGGCTTTTGCATGCATCAGGTGTGGCCCGAAAGCCGGGAAGCGCTGACAACACGTGGGAGAGAGCACCGAATGAGAACCGTAATCATCGCCATCATCGGAGTGGTGATCGGCTATGCGGTGAGCATGGTCTTGCCGATGTCCGGGGGCAACGAAGAGGCCGCGGTAAGCGATGGCGAGGCCACCACCTCCGAAGCCGCGCCGGCTGCCGCCACGACGCGCTGGAAGATGGCGAGCTCGTTCTCGGGCGAGCTGATCCAGCTCGGCTCCCTCGGCAAGCGCTTCGAGGAGCGCGTCGGCACCATGTCCGACGGCAGCCTGAAGATTAAGTTCTTCGACCCCG
>CAZVDW010000126.1:0-1529 GCA_964625645.1 uncultured Rhodospirillaceae bacterium | reverse complement strand
GGTCGCCCTCGCAGAGCACGGCGATGTCCTCGCCGCCCGCGGCAATGCCGGCGATCTCCTCGGCGGCATGGTCGTAGACCTCGCGGGCGGGAAATCGCGCGGCGACCATGGGCACGCGAATGGCGATCTCGCGCTGGCCCGCCGGCAGGTGCTCGGCGACGATGGCGCGGGTCAGGCTGTCGCCGGTCTCAGGCGCCGGGTAGGCAAGCACCGGGGCCGCCCGCAGGATACGCAGGGCCTTCACAGTCAGCAGCTCGGGATCGCCAGGCCCGACACCGAGGCCGTAGACGGTTCCGCTCATGGCTTTTCCACGCACAACTGGGTCACCGGCCTGAGCGCCCGCCAGGCGATGATGCCGCCCATGGGCTCGGCGCGGGATACCGCGAGGCGTGTGAGCGTGCCGCCCACCCGCGCCTGCCATTGCAATATCTGCGCCTCGCCCGCCACGGTGACGGCATTGGCGACCAGCCGGCCGCCATTGGCCAGGGCCTGCCAGCAGACCTGCCAGGTCTCGGTATTGGCAAGTCCGCCGCCGAGGAAGATCACATCAGGCTGTGCCAGTCCGGCAAGGGCATCCGGTGCCGCCCCTTCGACCACCTCCAGCCCGGGAACCCCGAGCGCATCGGCATTGGCCGTGATACGCGCGCAACGCGACGCGTCCCGTTCGATGGCGATAGCCCGGCAGCGCCGGTCGCTGCGCATCCATTCGATGGCTATCGAGCCGGCCCCGGCGCCGACATCCCACAGCAGTTGCCCCGGCAGCGGCGCGAGTGCCGACAGCGTCACGGCGCGCACTTCGCGCTTGGTGAGCTGGCCGTCGTGCTCGAAGGCGTCGTCTGGCAGGCCGGCAACGCGGGCGCGTAGCGGTGTCTCCGCCGCGGCGATGCAGTCGATGGCGACGGTGTTGAGGTCGCCGACCGCCTCGTCGCTCCAATCCGCCGCGGTGCTCTCCAGACAGCGCTCGTCGGCACCGCCCAGGCGCTCGAAAACATGCAGCTTGCTGTCGCCATAGCCCGCTGCCACCAGATGCGCCGCGAGCTTGGCCGGCGTCGTGCCGTCGCTGCTCAGCGCCAGTACCTTGGCGCCGGCATAAAGGCAGGCGTTGAGGCCTGCCAGAGGGCGCGCGTGCAGGGTGATGCATTCGACCCCGGACTGCGGCCAGCCAAGGCGCGCAGTTGCCAGCGAAAAGGCCGAGGGCGCAGGAAAGATACGTATCTCCGCCATGTCGATGCGCCTGACGAAGGTTGCGCCGATGCCCCAGCACAGGGGATCGCCGCTGGCCAGCACGCAGATGGCCTCGCCGCGGCGGGCGACGATCTCGTCGACCAGCGGCGCCAGCGGGCTCGGCCAGGGCCGGCGCTCGCGGCCGTCGTCGGGAACCTTGGCCAGATGGCGGGCGCCGCCGACCAGCACCTTCGCCGCATCCAGCGCCTCACGTGCTGCCAGGCCGAGGCCGTCGAGCCCGTCCTCGCCGATGCCGACGATGCTGAGCCAGGGGGTCATGCGAGCCCCGCCACGGCGTTGACCGC
>CAZVDW010000125.1:0-5147 GCA_964625645.1 uncultured Rhodospirillaceae bacterium | reverse complement strand
GCGGCAACCGCGATTGTCAGCCTTTTCATGATCTCTCTCCCCCTGTCAGAGATAATCTTGGCGCAGGCCCGGTCAGACCGTGCCGTCGTCGCTCGGGAACACGGATTCCAACAGCCGCCAGTCGGTCCCTGCCGACGGCGCCTTGGCGTTCCAGTCCGGATAGGTATTGATGGTGTCGGGCACCTGCGCCGGCCACCAGCACGGATCGGAGCAACCGTAAAGATCCGCCTCCATGGGCTGGCAGAGCCCGGCGACGCCGCCGAAGGGATCGATCTCCCAACCCGGGTCCAAAGTGCTCGAGCAGCCGGCAATGATCGTCTGCATCATACGGACCTCGTCCATGCTGCCGTCCTCGACAGCTTTTTCGACGATTGCCGCCTTCTTGTTAAACGACTTGAGGTGCTTCATTTTTCGCCCTCCGCGGTTCGACATGGGTCGGGAAAAAACCCGGGTTCCGAGACGTGATGCGGGTGTAGACGGCAATGCCGAAATCCACCCAGTCGCGCATCAGGTCGCAGTAATGATAGGTCGGATGCATGGGGTCGCTGTAGTGCGCGTAGCTCTCGTGATAACAGCCGCCCGAACAGAGATTGCGTATGCGGCAGGTCTCGCAGCCCGTGTCGCTGCGGTCGAGCCGGCTTTCGATGAAACGGCCCAGCGCCGGCTTGTCGATGCCGCCCTCGGCGACATGGCCGAAGGTCGGCACGTCCGAGCCGGTGAAGCGGTGGCAGAGATTGATGCCGCCGCCGGTATCGACGGCCAACAGTCCGACACCTGCGCCGCAAGGCAGGGACTTGGTGGCGCCCTCGGCGAGGTCGGTCATCATTTGGTGCATGTTGCCGAAGCCGATATTTTGGCCTTTGCAGGCGGCATCCGCATACATCCCGCCGAGTGTCTTCATATTGGCGAAAAGCTCGGCCAGCTCGTCGCCGCTGAGCGCGAACATGCTGTCGTCGGCAGAGGTCACCGGCGCGAAGCCGACCTCGTGAAAACCCAGTTCGCCGACCAGGTGGCGCCAAATGTCGATCGCATCGATGACGCCGGCCGTGCAGGTAACACGCGCGCCGATCGGCCGCGAGCGATAGCGGGCAAGCGCCATGCGCGCCTTCTCGGACACCACGGCATGGGTGCCCTTGCCACCGACCGTACGGCGGTTGAGGTCGTGCAGCGCCGCCGGCCCGTCCATCGAGATGGTGATGCCGACACGGTGGGCATCGAGCCAATCGACCAGCTCTTCGTTCAGCAGCGTGGCGTTGGTGGTAAGCGAGAAGTCGATGGTCTTGGCCATCTCCTCGCCGCGTCCCTCGGCATATTCGACCACTTGCCGGATCAACGGCATGTTGGACAACGGTTCGCCACCGAAGAAGACGATGTTGTAGCGCTTGCGGCTCTCGCCCTCGCGAAACAGCATCTCGATGCTGCGCTTGGCGGTCTCGAAATCCATCTTGACCCCGTCGACGGGCGCCGCGAGATCCTCTTTGTAGCAATAGGTGCAGCTCAGGTTGCAGCCGGTATTGGTGTTGAGCACGATGGTCGAGAGCGGGAAGTTCTCGATCTCGATCGGGGCGTGCTCGGGCTTGGCCGGCCGGCCGTCGTCGAGCACCTCAAGGTCGAGCAGCTCGCGCAGGGATTCGACCACGGCGTCGGGTGCGTGCCGGCCGTCGAAACGCCGGCGCACGCTCTCGGCCGTCACCGCGCCTGCGGGCTCGGCGAACATGTCGAGCAAGTCACGCGATACCGGGTCGAGCTCGAACAGGCTCGATGTGGGGATGTGGAACATCATGTTCCGCTCCCCCACACTGACCCGGTGGAGATTGCGCTCGACCAGCTTCAGCTCACCCATGGCCGTGCCCTCAAGCCAATACCGTTACTCAGCGGATCGGCGGATCGTTCCAGCGCTGCACGGTGACGATGAGCTGGCCTTCGCCCCTCACCGCGTTACCGGCGTCGTCGACCACGGCCACCGCCTTCAGGTTGCCCGCATTGTTGGTCGAGAACGGCCGCGCCGGGTTCAAGCCCGCATCGGCAGGATCGTAGATGCCCATATTGGGCGCCATCACGCCCGCGAAATGGACGTCGTCGAGCATCTCAGCGACCTCGTCGAACGGCTCGGTTGTCCAGGCGGCGGGCATCACGCCGATGCGCGTGCCGTCGGCCATGAAGCCGACCGCATCGAACAGCGCCAGCTGGTCGAGCCGAGTGCCGCCGCCACCGCCGACGCGGGCCAAGCCATATGACGGCTCGACCTGCACTGTGGCAACGGCGTCGTACACGACGAGCCCGCCGCCCGACGTGCCCCCGACCGAGACCGAGCGGGACCCGAGACCAGCGCCGGCATCGGCGCTGGCACTGACCACCACCGTGTTGGCATCGGCCGAGACCACGCCCGTAACCGTGACCCCCGCGCCGAGATCCACATCGCCCGAGAGCCCGGTGCCGTGGATGGCGATCTCGGCGCTGCCGCCGGCCCGGATATAGCTCGGCTCGATGGCCATGATCTCACTATGGCCGGCACGAATTTTGACCGCCAGATAGTTGCTGCCGATCTCGTCCTGGGTGGCATTCATGCTGCGGCCGGTCGATCGATTTCCGTCCTCGCTGATCGTGCCGATGATCAGGAACTCGCTCTCGCCATTGCTGATGCGCGCGCGCCACTCGTAGCCGGTGTAGAGGATGGCACTGCCCGTGCTCTCGCCCATCTGGCTGGTGCCGCTGGTGGAATAGGTATCGTTGCCGTTTGCCGTCGCGGTCATCAGGCCCTGGTTGAAGCCGATGCCGGGGCCGCGCGAGACCCAGCGCCACTGGCCGGAGATGTCGGACTGGTGGCCCTTCCAGGCGTCCCAGGCCGCCGACTCATAGGGGAAGTTCTCGGTCAGCCAGTCGGTCGTCTCGGTGCTGGCGATTTGCCACCAGGCCCGGTCACGGCCGTAGAACTGATATTCGGTGGTCGGCCATTGGCCGAGGTGGAAATCCATATGCAGGCGCCATTCGGCCTTGGTGCGCCGTTGCAGGGCACCGCGGGCGCCGGAGTGGCAGCGCGCGCACATAAAGAAGTATTCCGGCACGAAGTCCTCGATGTGCGCCGGCTGGCGCTCGAGAATATAGCGATAGGGCGCGGCTTCCGACGGCGCCAGGCCCTGCGTATCGGAGAGATATTTGACAAGGGCCCGCTTTTCGTCCGGCGGCACCTCGACGCCGTGCATGATGCCCATGCGGACGATGGTCATCAGCCAGCCCTCGGGCGTCTTGCGCTGCCCGGCAATGCGGCTCAGGCCGGCCTCCTCGTCCGCGTGGCAGGCGCCACAGCGAGCGTTGAGGATGTCCTCCGCCCCGGCCGCGTTAGCGGTTCCCGGCAGTGTCGTCAGCAGGATCGCCGCGAAAGCGGCCGCGAATGCGCTAAATGCGAAACTCCGCCACGCCATGGCAGTTGCCTCCCCCGGTGAAAGTCACCAATGCCCCAGAATCGATAAAAACAACACCGATTCCAAGCTATTCCCGTACACATGTTCTTTTGGCGGGCGTCGAGAGTCAAGAAGACTCCGATTGCCGCGCCACCAGCAAGCCGCGGTAGCTGAGCCAGCCGAGCGCCTTTTCCGCCGCTTCGGGCGGACAGGCGAAATGCCCGGCCGCCGCCGCCACCATGTCCTCGGCCGGCCGCCAGGCCTGATCGAGGAACTGCATCAAGGGCACCAGCGCGACGCCCGCGACCTGCCAGACGCCACGCGGGAAGTCCGCCGTGACCACGACCTCGCGCTCGCAGACATAGCCGTCGCTGATCACCGGCCGGCTGGCGATCTCGGGCGCCAGCGAGGCGGGATCGGCATGCGCCGGGGCATCGTCCGGCCAGACCCGGCGCTCGGTCCAGAAGGGCCGCTCCGCCCAGCGGCTCTCGAGGCGGTAGAAATCGCGCCCGACGCGGCCCATGGCGGCGAAGCCGCCCTCGATGCGCTGGGTATAGAAGTGCCGCGCCAATGCCGCATCGGCGGGGCGCTCGCGCAGGGTGGCGACGACCGGAACCGCGTTGAGCGCCGTCGAGATGCCGGCGAACTGGCCATGACCGGAGAGCGGATCGAGCGCCGCCGCGGCGTCGCCGATGCGAATCCAGCGCTCGCCGAGGGGCGCCCGCGTCATCATCACATTGGCATTACGCGCCACCACCTCGCCATCGGGCTCGGCGCCGGCCAGCCAGTCCGGTGCCTCGGCCACCTCGGCCACGCGCTCGTGGTAGAAGGCATCGAGCGCGGCGCGCCCGGGCAGCCGCTCGCCGGCCACCATCACCTGCAGCGCGGCGATGCCGTCGCCGGGCGCGGCGAACCAGGCCCAGCCGTCGGCGAACGCCGCCACCGAGCCCATCGAGCCGGCGGCCTGGCGGCGCTGCCAGAACCCGACCAGGGCCACCGAGGCCGGTCCGTGGCTGCGGCCGGCGCTGCCCGCCGGGGCGCGGCGGCCACGTGCCTCGACGAGGAAATCGGCGTCGACCTCGGCACCGCCGCCATCCTCGGCGCGATACGATATCCGCCAGCCGGCATCCGCGGCCTCAACCTCGGCGACGGTGCCGATGCGAACGTCGACACCGGCGGCGCGGGCATCGTCGAGCAACGCGGCGTCGAAGCGGCGGCGCTCGATCAGGGTCTCGCCGTTGACCGTGCGGGTCTCGCCGTTCCAGTGGCTGATGCGCTCCACCCAGGGCCCGACGGCGGCCAGCGCCGCCTCGCAGCCGGCGTCGCGCAAGCCCTCTTCGGCCCGCGGCGAGAGGCCTTCATAGGCGCGATGGTGCCGCCGCAGGGTAAGCAGGGTGACGGTCTGGCCGGCGGCGGCAAAGCCGCGCGCGGCAACGCAGCCGGCGACGCCGCCGCCGAGAATCACGATATCGCGCTGGCTCATGGCTCAGGCCGTGATGTATTCGCGCAATTGGCTCGCTTCGCGCTCGACGGTGGCGATACGATCCTTGACCACGTCGCCAATGCTGACGATTCCGGTCAGCTTGCCGTCTTCCAGCACCGGCAGGTGCCGGATGCGCCGCCGCGTCATCAGCGCCATGACATCGTCGATCGTGGTATCCGGCGAGACCGTCCTGACGTCGGCCGTCATCACGTCGGCAACGGCACGCTCGACAGCACCCGCGCCCTGCTCGGCAAGGCAATGGA
>CAZVDW010000124.1:0-1565 GCA_964625645.1 uncultured Rhodospirillaceae bacterium | reverse complement strand
CCTCGCCGAGGATATCCTCGAGCGCGCGGGCGGCACCGTGGGGGCCGTAGACGCTGGTCGCCAGCGTCGCCACCTCCTCGACGGGATCGGCATAGATGACGGGAAAGGAGAACAGGCCGCGATACTGCTCAAGCGCCAGGTCGACCTCGCCGCGCTGCGACAGTATGCGGGCGTTGTGGTAATACTCCGCCGGGGCGCTCGGCTCCGCCACCAGGCCGCCGATATTGGCCAACGTGCGCAAGCCGGCGCCGAGGTCGGCCAACGCCGCCACGGTCTCGCGCTGACCCTCGGCGATCTCGGCGACGCCCTCCGCCGTCTCGCGCGTGTTCTCCTCGATCGCCGCCAGCACGTCGGCATCGCCGTCGCCCTGTATTTCGACGAGACGGCCACGGGCCAGGCCGGAAAACGTGCCTTCGGGAAATTTCACCAGATAGGCTTCGTAGTCCGAGGCCAGCTCGCTGTTCTCGATCAGCCGCCAATATTGGATTTCCAGCGAGGCGCGGTCGCCCGCGGGCTCCGCGGCTGCCACTTCGGTGCCCGAGTCGATGCCGGCGAGAAAGACGAAATCGCCGCGGTCGAAATCCTTGTCGTTCAGCGCCCCGAAGCGGGGCGTCTGGCGGGCATCGGTGAGATTGGTGATGCGGTGGGTGAGGTAGAGGCCGAGCTCGCCCGCCGTGACATAGCCGTCGCGGTTGGAATCCGCCGACTCGGGGCCGTCGAGTCCGCGCAGGAATATCTCGCGGAAGGTACCGTCGTCGGAGACCGTCTGGCCGGCATCGCCCGCCGTCAGGAACTGGCGCACGGGCAGGATCGTCGCGCGGGTGATCGCCGCCGAGGGCAGCGCGCGCTCGGCATCGAAAATCGTGCCGGCAAAGCAGGAATCGAAAATCACGAAAACGTGCTTCGCCTGGGCCAGGCGGACATATTCGCCGAAGCGCCTGAGCGACAGGGCCGAGAGGCGAAAGCGCGCACCGACACTTGGCAAAGGCGTGTCCGTGCCGACCAGATAGCCTTCGCCGTCCTCGGTGTGGCCGTGCCCGGCATACCAGACGAAGAGCCGCGCTTCCGGGTCCTCGCCGGCGAGAATGAAGAATTCCTCAAGTTCGCTTTCCAGATCGTCGCTGGAAAGATCGGTGCGCACCGTGGTCTCGAAGCCGCGCGCCTCGAGCGCGCCGGCAATGGCATTGGCGTCGTTGACCGCGTTGGCGAGCTGCGGCCAGCCATTGTTGTAGCCGTCGTTGCCGATGATCAGGGCGTGGCTGCTCTCATAGAGCCGGCGGTGCTCCACCACAGGCGCGTCGGCCTGCTCGCCGCCACGAATGGCGAGATCGAGGCCGCGCTCGCCCGACCACGCGAGCGTGGGCAGGCAGAGACAGGCGAATAAGACGGCAGCGAGCTTGCGCATCGGCATCTCAGCAGCCCATATCAACCCACCGTATTCAGCCAAGTGGGCCGGAATGACTGGCGCGCGGCGGATTTTGTTGTAGAATCAATGTGCTAAAAGGATCCACAACCAACCTCCGCCGGGCGCCATGGGTGAAACGCTACCTCTCTTCCGTTCCTCG
>CAZVDW010000123.1:0-10377 GCA_964625645.1 uncultured Rhodospirillaceae bacterium | reverse complement strand
AAAGAAGAAGGCCCAAAATTCATATTCCATTTCTTCCCTCCTGTCCGGCTCAGGCGCCGCCGCCGCTGGCGATGGCTGAGACCAGGAGCACCATGACAACGGTAATGACCAACCCCATGGCAACTGTCATGGGTAACGATTCGAGCGGATTCTTCATGCGATCTTTCTCCTACTCGCGTCTCTATTACGGTTCAGCCGCGAATTGATATCGACCGTAGCTTAGAGCCTTTCCAGACAAGATGGAACCAGTTTGACCAACCTCAACGACGCCAGAAGCTCGGCAGGAACAGCACCAGCACGGTGAAAAGCTCCAGTCTGCCCAGCAGCATGGCCGCCGACAAGAGCCATTTGGCGGAATCCGACAGGCTCGAGAAATTGCCGCTTGGCCCGATGACCTCGCCGAGGCCGGGTCCGACATTGGCCACCGCCGTCGCCGCACCGCTGATGGAGGTGAGGAAATCGTGGCCATGCAGGGCCAGGCCCAGCGAGACGACGGCAAAGGCAGCGAAGAACAGGAAATAGAAGCCAAGCACGGCGCCGGTCACGCCCTCGGTGATCGGCTTGCCGTTATATTGCGCGCTGATCACGCTGTGGGGGCGCAACATTTGCACGATCTGAATTCGCGTCGTCGTGAACAGCACCTGGAAGCGGAAGATCTTGATGCCGCCGGTGGTGCCGCCGGTGCAGCCGCCAACGAACATCAGGAAGAACATGACGGTCAGCGCAAGCGCGCCCCATTGGCCGTAATCGGAAGCGCTGTAGCCCGTGCCGGTCATCACGGAGACCGTGTTGAAGGCGGACAGGCGCAGCGCCGTCAGGGCCGGCATCTCCAGCCGCAGCCAGGTCCATAGCGTCATCACGGCCACCATGGTCGCGGCGATGCTCAGAAACCAGCGCACCTGGCTGTCGCGCAAGAGGTCGCGGAAGTTGCCGCGCAGCGCCGCGACATAAAGCACGAAGGGCAGGGAGCCGAGAATCATGCCGACGGTGACGATGACGTCGACCTGGGGATTGGCGAACTGGCCGATGGAGCCGTCGACGGTCGAATAACCACCCGTGGCAATGGTCGTCATGGCATGGCAGATGGCATCGAAGCGGCCCAGCCCGGCGAGCCAGAGCAGCAAGGCCCAGAGCAAGGTAAGCAACAGGTAGACCAAGCCGATGCCGGCCGCCACCTGCGCCGCCCGCGGTAACGCTTTCTCCGACTGATCCGATGACTCGGTGCGGAAGAGCTGCATGCCGCCGATCCGCAGGATGGGCAGGATCGCCACCGCCATGACGATGATGCCGATGCCGCCCAGCCATTGCAGCAGGGCGCGCCAGAGCAGGATGCCGGGCGGTGCGCTGTCGAGGCCGCTTATTACCGTCGAGCCGGTGGTGGTGAGCCCGGACATGGCTTCGAAGTAGGCGTCGGCATAGGAAAGGTCGAGACCGGAGAAGTGGAACGGCAGCCCGGCGAAGGCCGTCAGTACCACCCAGCTCGCCGTGGTCAGCACGAAGGTCTGCTGTACGCTGATGGTGAAGTCCGGGCGTCTGAAAGCCAGCACCAGGCCGGTGCCGACGAAGAGCGTCGCGGCGGCGGCTGTGGCGAAGACCTGCCAATCGGGCTCGCCGACGGCAAGGTCGGCCAGCGCCGGCACGGTCATGGTCAGCGCCAGGATGATCAGCAGGATGCCGATCACGAACAGCGAGGGGCGAAAATCCGGCACGGCCGTGGCCGTGTGGGGTTCTATCGACTGGTGCTGATCATGCCCAGGAACTCCCGCCGCGTGGTGGCGTCATCGCGGAAGGCGCCGAGCATGCGGCTGGTCTTCATGGTCACGCCGCGCTTGTTGACGCCGCGTGTCGTCATGCACTGATGCTCGCCCTCGACCACCACGGCAACGCCCTTGGGCCTGAGCACGCTGTTGATGGCATCGGCGATCTGCACCGTCATCTTCTCCTGAATCTGAAAGCGCCGGGCATAGACATCGACCAGGCGCGCCAGCTTGCTGATGCCCACCACCCGACTGGCCGGCAGATAGGCGACATGGGCGACGCCGATGATCGGCGCCATGTGGTGCTCGCAATGGGAGGAAAAGCCGATGTCGCTCAGCACCACCATCTCGTCATAGCCCTCGACCTCCTCGAAGGTACGCTCGAGCAGGTCGGTCGGGTCCGTATCATAGCCGGCGAAGTATTCCCGATAGGCGCGTGCGACCCTTTCCGGCGTGCCTTGCAGGCCTTCGCGGTCCGGGTCGTCGCCGGCCCACAGCAACAGCGTGCGAATGGCGGCTTGCGCGTCTTCCTGGCTGGGGCGGGGCTCGCTCACCCGTTCCCGGTCAGCCACTGTCGATGCCGTCGCAGACTTGTTCATCGCTAAAGCCTCAGTGCAGGTGATTGCGGGCGTTTGGCCGGTCGAGGGCGAAGGCGGGCACATCGACGTCGAATTCCTCGCCCGAGGCCGCCACCATTTCGTAGTGTCCCACCATGAACCCGCTTTCGGTCATCAGCGGCGTGCCGCTGGTATATTCGAAGGCCTCGCCCGGCGCCAGCACGGGCTGCTCGCCGACCACGCCGGCGCCGCGCACTTCCTCGGTATGGCCATTGCCGTCCGTGATCCGCCAATAGCGGCTGCGCAGCTGCACGGTCGCTTGGCCATGGTTCTCGATGCGTATGCGGTAGGCGAAAACAAAGCGGCAATCGTCGGGCGAGGACTGCTCCTCCAGGTAATAGGAGCGTACCCTCACCGTGATCTCTCGCGTGGTGGTCGCATAAGCGACGCCGTCGCCTTCAGCCTGTGTCATCGCCCATTTCCGCAAGACGGCATATAGCCTGTGCCAAGTGGCCTGGGTTGTCCAGCCCCTGAGGCTCTAGCCGGCGCTACAGGAGCCGCCGCCGAGCACGCAGAAGCGGGCGCAATGGGGATGGTTCAGCATGACCTTGCCACTGGCTTCGACCAGGCTTGCGCCCATGGCGAAGCCACTGTCATAAGCCAGCAGCGTGCAGGCCATCACGTGCGCCGCGCCGCCCTTGGCCCTGACCACCATGCGCGACGACGCGCACATCATCTCGTCCGGCCTGATCCCGAGGTGGTCCCAGCAGGCGGTGCTGATCTCGGGCACGTCCGCGGTCTCGTCCATCTCGGGGAACAGCATCAGCGCCGCCGGGTCGTTGGCGTCGAGAGCGAGGCCGAGACCGGCGAACAGCCTGCGGTAGCCAGCGCGCATCCGCGCCTCCGGCTCGCCCCAGCGCAAACGGCCCGCGACGGCGATGGAAAAGCCGTTGCCCGCCAGCCATTGCAGGCCTTCGATGGTCGGTTGCCAGGTGCGTGGCCCGCGCTCCTGCTCGTGCAGGGCGGCGCCGAAATGATCCAGCGAGACGCGTAAGCCCAGGCGCTCGCCCCAGCGCGCGGCCAGCGGCTGCAGGCGCGCGGCGCATTTCATCATCGGCCGCATGGCATTGGTCAGAATCAGCACGCGGAAGCCGCGCTCCAGGCACAGCTCGACGCTGTCCAGCAGCTCGGGGTTCATGAACGGCTCGCCGCCGGTAAAGCCGATCTCGCGTGTCGGCAAACCCAGCGAGGCGATCTCGTCGAGATAGCCGCGCACCTCGTCCGCCGTGATGTAGGCGAGACGGTCGTTGCGCGGGCTCGATTCGATATAGCAATGCCCGCAAGTGAGATTGCACAGCGTGCCGGTGTTGAACCACAAGGTTTCCAAAGCCCCCAACGCCACATGGGCGCGCGGCATCCCCTTGGCGGTGTGGCTGGGATTTCGGAATTTTTGCGGATCGAGCGCGGGATCGGGAAGGGGCAGGGCAGCAGGCATGGGCTCTCGCATTTCCTCTCACGGGCGCGCCGGCAAACGGCCGGATTCCAGCGCCAAAGCGTCGGGGCGCGAGCGGGTTTTGTCAATCTCGCCGGGGACGGGTCACCTAGTCGTGATGGGGGAAAGCGGCACGCAGGGGGGCGTGCACGAGGCGAGATCGAGAAACCTTCACAAGCTCCGCCATTCGTTGCTCGTGAATTGGTATCGCAATGTGCCATCTTGCGTTGTCGGTGACTGACCCCCCCCGCTGCATGAATAGCGGTCAAGTTTGATCTCGTCGATGAGCATCGGAGATGCAAGGGCGAACTTGCAAATGTGCCTTTTTCGGGCCGATGACAGTCGCCACAACTAATCTGAGATTAGCCTCGTGATTTCGCTCATCGCGTAACTAATGGCGTCGTCATCTGACATGCGACGCCCGCGCTCCACCGCTGCACGATACGTTTCACTCCCCAGCGCCTGCTCGACCAGTCTGTTCGCAGCTGTAAGATGTTCGTCGAACCCCGCCGGAAAGGCGCCCATGAACGATTTCTCGGCCGTCGCACCATGAACAATCGCCGCCGAATCATTGGCATGGAGCTCTGCCAATGCCGGCACGGCGCATCGTATTGTCCGCCATTGGCTTGCTTTGTTTCCGGCCCGGTTCCAAACGTCGATTGCCTCGTAAATTGAGACAAGCGCTTCGCGCGGCTCACGATGTTGGACCCGTAGCGCCCCTTGGAGGGTGAGGGCGGAGGCAATGACCCAGCGATGTTGTACGAGGCGCCCGATACGAAGGCATTCATCGATGTACCCAATTGCTCGTTCCGGATCGTCATCCTCGAGCGCCGTCGCCATCGTGAAATGGGCCAAGGCCAACACGGCAGGATTACCTCCCGCGATAGCCAGCCGCTCGCATTCCTCGGCAAGCGCCAACTGGCTCTCCTCGGCCAACTCGTGACAGTAGACCGACTTGGCCATGAGCTCATGGGCGACGCGCACCGTGTCTCCTTGCGCGCGCGATATCGCCAACTGATCATCCACCTGTTTGAGAGCTTCCGCCGCGTCGGCTTCGTTAAAGGCAACGCACATTAGGGCATGGCGAGGTAGCCAAGTCGGCTTCGTCCCGATGGATTTCTCGGCCGCCAAGGCCCGTTCGCCATAGTCCTTAGCCTTGTCGAAGCTCCCCGCCATCCAAACGCCCCAGGAAGCGTAGCCGGCCACATAAGGCGTGAGCGCGTGACGTTCTGCACCGGGCATATCAATAGCAACTTCGGCCCAGGCCGTTGGCTCCAGACGCATCCTAAAAATGGCGTAAAGTGTCATGCACGCCGCCAATCGCAACGCCAGATCCGTTTCACCGGCACTTACGATCCAAGCATGCGCGGCACGGAAGTTGCCGAACTCGGCGTCGAAACGTCGGACCCATTCGATCTCATTGGGACCCCGAATCTCTGGTTCACCTTGCTCTGCAAAAGCAACATAGTAGGCAGCATGGCTTCGTTGGAGTTGTGCCGCGGTGCCACCGTCCGCAATCCGCTGTTCACCATACTGGCGAAATGTTTCCAGCAGTCGGTAACGTATCGAGCCAACAGCGTCTTCAGCCAGCACCAGAGACTTGTCGACCACGCTGTCGATAAGGTCGAGAACATCGGCGGCCTCGACACCATCTCCCGAGCAAACCTCCTCCGCCGCTTCAAGCGTGAAACCGCCGACAAATACCCACAATCGGTTAAACAGTCGCTGCTCCTCCTCGGTTAACAAGTCGTAGGACCAATCGACGGCGGCGCGCAGTGTCTGGTGACGCGGAACGGCGGTGCGCCGGCCGGCGGTGAGCAGCCGGAAACGTTCGTCAAGTCGGCGGGCGATATCGGCCGGTGCCATCGAACGCACCCGCGCGGCGGCAAGCTCGATAGCCAGGGGAACGCCGTCCAGACGCCGACAAATTTCGGCAACCGCGCGATAGTTTTCCTCGGTCAGCGAAAAATCCGGGCGCACGGACCGCGCCCGATCGACGAACAAGGTGACCGAATCGGAGCGCGCCGCGTCCTCGGCGGTCATCGCGTCGCCAACTTCCGGAGTTGTGAGCGGCGGTACCGAAATCACGTTCTCGCCGTCGATGGCAAGCGCTTCTCGGCTTGTCGCGAGCACCGTTACGTTGGGGCAAGCACGAACGATCGCATCGACCAGGGTCGCGGCCCGGTCCAGGACATGTTCGCAGTTGTCGAAGAGCAGCAGTAAGCGCTTGGTCTTGAGAACTTCGACGATGCTTTCCTCGATTGACATGGCGGCGTGTTGCTCGATCCGCAATGCCGACGCCAGAGCATGGCCCACCGCTTCAGGAACTGTTACCGGGGCCAGTTCGCACAACCAGGCGCCGTCTTTGTACCGATCGGCGTTTCGCGCGGCGGCCTCGAGCGACAGCCGCGTCTTGCCGGCGCCACCAACTCCGGTCAGTGTCACGCAGTGCGCCCGACCAAGCACGCCATCGACATCGACCAGCTCACTCTCTCGGCCGATGAAGCTCGTGGCCTGATAAGGAAGATTGCCGAAGGTTGGAGCCCGAAATGCGGGCGTGGCCGCTTGTGGGGTAGATAGCCCTTCGGCCTCGACATGGTACGTCCGCACGGGTCGGGAAATGTTCTTGAGCGACTGTTCCCCCCAAAAGCGAAATTTGAGACCGGTGCGGTTTTCGACCTCGTCGAATACCTTGCCCGAAACGCACACCCCTCCAGGCTCTGCCAAGGCTTCGATTCGCGCCGCGACGTTGACCCCGTCACCATAGATGGTGCCGTCGTCCTGCTCGAAGACATCCCCCAGGTTGACGCCGATCCGGAATGACATTTGGCGATCTTCGGCAAGCTCCGTATTGCGCTCCCCGAGTTCGCCCTGCACATCGACAGCACATTGGACAGCCTCGACGGCGCTATCGAACACAGCCAGCACGCTATCACCGGCGGTGTCGACTACGCGGCCGTGATAATCAGAGACGCGTGATCGAAAGACATTACGGTAGGTGTTGAGAGTATCCATGGTAGCGCGCTCGTCGGCCGCCATCAGCCGCGAATAGCCGACAACGTCGGCACTCAGGATCGCCGCGAGTTTGCGCTTGGCGTCAGTCATGCTCGCCTCCCATGTTATTCGGGGTCGAGCCTCCACGCCGGTCAGAATGATACGGACTGGGCAGTGAGCTGGTCCCACATTGTTGGACAGGTTGGCGGCTTTGCTAAGGTGTATTCCGGTGTCTGATCATGCCGCCAGAATCCCTTTCGATCGATTTTCTTGCTGCTGTTGTTGCGCCTGTGGAGGTGTGGGCAAGGCGCGCAGCGGGTTGTCTATCATATCCCCAGGCGGGCTGTCGCGATAGGCCTCCGCCGGGGTTCGCCCGGCGACGGCGGAGTGGGGACGTTCGCTGTTGTAGAAGCCGATCCAGTCGCCGATGACGCGCGCTGGCATGATCAAATCATGCTAGGTCACAGAAGGTTTCGATACCGCTGGTCGAAAGGAAGTAAAGGAGCTGTTAGAGGAGCAAAAATTGGCCGTATGAGCACGAGCCTCGAAGGTTCGAAAGGGGCGTGGCACTAAATTGTTGTCGCTGTATGTACCCATCCTTCCTCCGTGCTCTTGCTCCCGCTCCCCCAAGCCGCTACGGTTCCTGCCGCAGAGCGGGCGTAGCTCAGTGGTAGAGCGTCAGCTTCCCAAGCTGAATGTCGTGGGTTCGATCCCCATCGCCCGCTCCATTCCCGTGTTCGGGGGGCGCTATGCGTGAGCTGGTGGTGGCGAAGGGCGAGCGGCGGCGTGTGTTGCACATGCTGTTCGACAGCATCCCGCAAAAAGTGAGCTTCACGGCCGAGCCCGTTGCCGAGGGCGGCGGCGTCTCGGGCACGGTCGAGGTGCTGGGCTCGCGCTGGCTGTTCCGCAAGGCGCCCGCGCCCCATGCCCTGGCGGCCGAGAACGTCTTCGACAAGGGCATGTGGGACAGCCGTTACTCCATCTACGTCACCCCCGACGAAGACGTCCGCATCCGCTTCGAGACGCGCCACGTCAGGGCCAGGCTGCTGTTCCTGGCGCTCGGCGCTGTGGTTGTCGCGGCGGTGGCCGCGGTTGCCGCGATGGCGGTTCTTCGCAATGCCGGCTGAGGCCTAGGTCAGCGTTGTTCGTGCATACAATTTGTGATAACAAATACGATGGAGCTCGATTGGGATCCTGCGAAGAACGAGGCCAATCTCCAAAAGCACGGAATCAGCTTCGAAGAGGCCAAGCATATCTTCGACGGTCCGTTTCTGACCCGCGCCGATGATCGGCGGGATTATGGCGAGAGCCGCGATATCACCCTTGGAGCGCTGTCGCCCGACGGTGTTATCGTCGTCGTTCACACCGAGCGCGACGACAAGATTCGTCTGATCTCCGCCCGCAAGGCGAACCGTCGCGAAAGGACGCCGTATCATGACCATCTCGCGCAAGCGCAAGGCGGAGATTGAAGCCATCGAGGACAAGGATATCGACTACAGCGATATCCCCGAGACCGATGCGGATTTCTGGGCCGATGCCAAGCTAATCGAACCGGACAGAACTCAGCCCGTGACGCTGCGGGTCAAAAAATCCGTGCTTGATTATTTCCGGGCCGACGGGGCGAAGGGCTATCAGACGCGCATGAATGTGGTACTCGAATCCTATGTTCGAGCGCGGACCCAAGCGCGCGACCGGCAGCGGAGGCCCTGAGCCGATGGCTAAGTCCCGCTGGCAGGTCAAGCTGGTGACTTTGCGCACCCGCGATTCCTATTTCGAATCCGATGTCACCTACGAGTACCAGGTGACCGACAGCCGTAGCGGCAAGCAGGTCTATGCCTTCGGCCGCAGCGAATACGAGGACGACCGCGGCAGCAGGGACAGCGGCGCCGCCAGCGTGACCATTGCCGACGACGACGCCTCGCTGACAGTCACCGACGAGGACGGCAGCACGGAGACCTACCCGCTGCCGCCCGAGCCGGGGTGATCCCCTATGGCGCCGCTGCCGGGACCACGCAAACGGCGGCCTTGACCCATCCGCAAGTGGCCAGTTTGGCGGTGTCACCCAGCGCGAACAAACCGAGGTACGGGGACGTGCTATGCACCCAGGGAGCGCCGCCGATATTCTGGCACGTCATCCCGCCGTTGACCTTGGGGACCGCCAACACGCCCGATATGTCGACAATAATGTCATCCACCCCATCATAGTAGGCAGCCACGATATGGGGCTGCACCCAGCCTGCGAGCACAGTTTCCGACGCATTCCAGGGCAACGACAGGATGTCACGCGACGTCGCCATGCGGCCGCCCAAGTTCTGACAATCGCCAGTGGCGCCGGAATTGATCTGACCGCCTTCGTAGGTTCCGGTGGTCAGCACCAACTCATACTCGATCGCGCCCGAGCCTGGAGGCCCGGCGGGTCCAGTGGGGCCTTGTAGGCCGTCGGCACCCGCGGCCCCAGCCGTATTCCAGGTGAGCTGTGCGTCGCCGCCCTTGCATGGCGCGGACGGTGCCGATCCGATCGCCGTATTGTAAAGCGAGCCGTTACGGTCGCTGACGCAGGCCGTGATTTCGGCGGCCACTGCGGGGCCGACAAAGGCGATGGCAAGCGCGCCGGCGAGCGCGGCACCTAGGGTGCTTCGAGAGTGCATTTTTTGTGCTCCTTCCTTGGATCACGGGTTAACAACGCATTCCCCGCCCCGTGTTCCACCAAGGAGCTATCAGACAACTGTTACGGATTAGGTACGATTAGCAGGCGCTCGGCGAGCGCCTCGGTCTTGGCCGAGATCGCGACATCGAGCTCGCCGGCAAGGGCTTGGCGGCACTCCTCCAGGGTGCGGCTGATCTCGGCAGGCTCTGCCAGCGCCGCGTGGGCCTGCATCTTGCCGCGATAGAACGCTTCCGCGAGTGGGTTGACGGCGAGAGCGTCGCGATAGGCCGCAAGCATGGCGGGCCAATCCTCGGCCGCGCCGAGAGCCACGGCGCGGGCCTCGACGGCTCTGGCATGTAAGGCGCGCATGCGCTCGGCCCATATCGCTGCCTCGTAGCTGCCGAGATGGGCCAGCATGGGCGGGCCACGGAACAGCGCCGGGTCAGCGCCGTCAACGGCGCTTGCCTCCAGCTCCCAGGCATCGACCCAGCAGTGATCGGGCTTGAGCCGCACGCGGCCGTCCGTCACCAGGACCGCATTCTCGCTGCCGAGCAGGGCGCGCAGCCGATGCAAGGCCGCGCGATAGGCGCCGCTGGTGCCATTACTTTCGCCCCAGATACGGTCGATGAGCTGCTCTTGCGCCGCGCCTTCCGGCCCAGCCAGGACCAGCGCCTGCAGCAGCACCATCAAGCGGCGATTCGCCTTGCGCCCGAACGCGGCCGGTGTCCCGTCCACCGAGACCGCGAACGGCCCGAGCACCGATATGCGGCACGGCCAGGGCCAATTCCGGCGCAGCTCGGCCTCCGCGGGTGGCGCAATGTTTCGTGCCGCGATCAGTTGCGCCAGATACTCGGACGGGCCGAGCTCGGCCAGCGCCAAGCCGCACAACGACGACAGCATGTGCGGGCGCATCCAGGGGAAGGCGAGGTA
>CAZVDW010000122.1:0-4294 GCA_964625645.1 uncultured Rhodospirillaceae bacterium | reverse complement strand
AGCGTCATCCGACTGAATAACCTCACCGAATCCCGGCATACCACGAACTGTTTTTAGGGGGTCGAAGATCATCAAATACAAGTTCCAGATCAGGAAGTAGCTAGCGTCCACACGCCACCCCGGGGACACCCTAATTAGCTCCAACATGAAAGCCACCTCCTGCGGCGACGGCTGGGGCATGGCTATCTCGCCTGACAGTCGTTGGCGAAAATAAGCTTCATATTGCTCGTTCATCTGACACCTCCCACTGGCTCTCAATGAAAAGTTGCGTCTTCCAGATCATCTTACCCGCGTTAGCTACAATTTTCCAGGCATCGAAAGACGGTGACAAAGACGGTGACAGTTTACTTTTTTATCTTCCGGGCTGTGCCGAGAGCGCCATGAGGCGGTGGTGAGCAGCCGCCATGTCCGCTCACCACCGACTCTTGCCGCCGGCCGCGACCACCAGCGCGTTCTTGTAAAAAGTAAACTGTCGCCGGTTATAAAAGTAAACTGTCGCCGGTTATGGGGTGCCGTCTAGGCGAGGTGACGGGTGCGTCAGGCGAAGAGCGAGCCCCAGCCTAAGCCTGCGGTTGCGACGTCGCAGAGGCGCAAGGCCTGCCAGACCGTGACGCTGACGCTGTCGTAGACCGGCATGCCGAGCTCGTCTTCCAGCGCTCCGGCGAGGGGTGCGCCGCGGAGGTTGGTGCAATAGATGGCGATGGCTTGCGGGGCGGCGGCGGCGGCCTCGCGGCACATCGTCGCGATCTCTTCGTCCGTGACTTCGGCGAAGGCGAAGTTGTCCGTCTGGCCCAGGTGGCGCTCGGCGACACAGCTCAGGCCCTCGCCTTCGAGGGTGGCGACGATGCGCGTCTGGATGGCGTCGAGATAGGGGGTGACCAGGGCGAAGCGCGTGATGCCGCGGGCGCGAAATGCCTCGACCAACGCCAGGGTGGCTGTGGTCGCCGGCACGCCGGTGTCCTCGCTGATGGCGGCGCACAGCGCGCGATCCGCACGCAGCCCCAGCCAGCCGCCGGAGGTGCCGTTCCAAGCGATGGCGTCGACACGGGCGTCACGCAATTGCCGTGCCGCCACCAGCATCGTTGCGATATCGAACTGGCCGAGCGCCTCGTCATCGAGCGAGATCTCGGTCACCGGGAAGCGCGCGAAATGCGCCGTCGTGCCCGGGGCGAGGGCGGCCAGCAGGGCGGCCACGCAAGGCTCCAGCACCGTGTTCGACGACGGTGTCAGCATGCCTAGGCGGGGCACGGCGCTATCTCGCCGCGATGCGCTCGGCGACGGCCACCAGGCGCCGCATGGAGCGCAGCACCGGCACCTCGATGAGCTTGCCGTCGATGACCACGACGCCGTCTGCGCTGGCTTCGAAGGCGGCGATGATTTCGCGCGCCCTTGCCACCTCGTTCGCAGGCGGGCTGAAGACGGCGTTGATCGCCGCCACCTGGCTTGGGTGGATCGCCGCCTTGCCGGTGTAGCCCAGCGCCAGCGAGCGCTCGGCATCGGCGACCATGCCGTCGTGATCGGACAAATCGAGATGCGGCACGTCGAGCAGGTCGATGCCGGCGCCGGCGGCGGCGTTGACCAGGCGCGTGCGCGTGTAGAAGAAGGCCTCCCAGGTCGGCCGCGCGCGCAGCTCGGCGGCCATGTCGACGCCACCGAAGGCCATCAGGTCGAGGCGTGGGCTGGCCCGGGCGATCTCATGCGCTGCCTCGAGCCCGGCATTGGTCTCGATGATGACGTGGAAGCGGATATCGGCCTGCGGGCCTTGGCCGAGCAGCTCGCCGAGCAGGCGGACCTCGTCGGGCGTTTCGACCTTGGGCAGCAACAGCGCCGGCGGTGGGGCGGGGCTGGCCAGGATGGCATCGATGTCGCGCAGGCCCTCGGGACCGCGCAGGCTGTTGATGCGCAGCAGGCGCTCGACGCCGTCGTCGGCCTGGGGTGCGGCGAACATCGCCATGGCCGCACTGCGCGCCGCCGCCTTGTCGCCGGTTGGCACCGCATCCTCGAGATCGACGCAGACCATGTCGGCGCCCGTCGCCAGGGCCTTGGCGAACAGCTCGGGCCGGTCGGCCGGCGCGAACAGCAGGCTGCGCCTTGACCTGATCTTGCGTTCCGTCATCTGCGTTTGCGCATCAGCTCCCAGCTTTGCCAGCCGAGATAGCCGATCGCCCCCAAGCCATAGGCCAGAAAAAACCAGTCGAAGAGGCCGGCCCAGGCGAACGGGCCGATGAGATAGATGAAATCCTCGATCTCGAAACCGCCGAAATAGGGATGCGCCACCGCTTCCTCGCCGTGCCGCTTCTCGCTGACCAGGCGCACCGCCATGACCGTCGGATTGCTCAGCGCCGCGGCGATGCCGAGGGTGAGCATGGCCTCGCCATAGCCGGCCGCGGCGAGGCCGATGCCGGCGCCGAGATACATCATGGTGTAGTTGGCGGCACCCGTCAGATAGTCGAGATGATGGCCGAAGCGCGAGGTGCGCCCGGTCTGGCGCGCCAGCTCGCCATCGGTGTGATCGACGAAGACCGCCAGCATGAACAACGCCGCGCCAAGCCCGAAGGCATCGCCCCGCGCCAGGGTCAAGGCGGCGGCGGCACCAAGCACGAAGCTGACCAGCGTCAACTGATTGGGGGTGACCGGCGTGCGCGCCAGCGGGCGCACCAGCCAGGCCGCCAGGCGCTGGTCGTAGGGCACGCCGGCGGCACCGGGCTTGGTCTCGATGGTCGGGTTGCTCATGCTCACCTGCTCTTGCCGAACCAGGCGACGGCGTCGGCCAGGGCATCGTGCGCCGGGCGCGACGTATAGCCTAGCTCGTCGCAGGCCCGGCGGCTCGAAAAATACATCGCACGCCGCGCCATGCGCACGCCATCCACGGTCGCCATGGGCTCGCGCCCGGTCAATCGGGCGATCGCTTCCGAGATATGCGCAATGCCCATGGCCACGGGATCGGGCAAGCGCAGCGACGGCGGCCGCCGGCCGGCCAGGCGCGTCACTTCGCCAAGAATATGGCGCAGGCTCAGGTTCTCGCCGCCGAGGATGTAGCGCCGGCCGGGCAAGCCGCGCTCATGGGCAAGCCAATGGCCGTGCGCGACGTCATCGACATGCACGATGTTGAGCCCGGTCTCAACATAGGCGGGGACGCGTCCGGCCGCGGCATCGCGGATCAGGCGCCCGGTCGGCGTCGGCTTGATGTCGCGCGGGCCGACCGGGGTCGATGGATTGACCACGACCACGGCCAGGCCGGTCTCTTGCGCCACCGCCAGGACGGCCTGCTCGGCGAGATATTTCGAACGCTTGTAGGGGCCGATCATGTCGTCGACCGCCGACGGCGTGTCCTCGTCGGCCGGCGAGGAATCGGCACGCGGCTTGATCGTCGCGACACTCGAGGTATAGACCGCGCGCCGCACGCCGGCCTCGGCAGCCGCCCGCATCAGGGTCCGCGAGCCCTCGACATTGGTCGCCATCATCGCCGCCGGGTCGGGACACCAGATGCGGTAGTCGGCGGCGACGTGAAAGAGCGACTCGCAGCCGCGCACGGCCGCCGCCAGCGACGCCGGATCGCCAAGGTCGCCCTCGACGACCGCCACATCCAGACCCTCGATATTGCTGCGGTCGCCGCCGCGGCGTGCAAGCACGCGTACCGCACAGCCCTCGGCAAGCAGGCGGCGCACCACGGCCGCGCCAACGAAACCCGTGCCGCCGGTGATCAGCGTGGTCATCGCGAAGCCCGGCAAATGCCGCTATACTTTGTGGCCATCGGGAGCGGGTTGTTGTCGTCCGGAGGGGCGGTCATGGCGCATCAAGCGGAAATCGGACCGGCCGCGGCGGCGCTGTCCGACGCCGCCGAGAGAGACCTGCGCGTCGAGCTGGCGGCGGCGTATCGGATGTTCGATTTCTTCGGCTGGACAGAGCTCATCTACGGGCATCTCACGGTGCGGCTGCCGGGTCCGGAGCGGCATTTCCTGATCAATCCCTTCGGATTGATGTTTCACGAGGTGACAGCGTCCAATCTGGTCAAGATCGACATCGATGGCAACATCGTCGACGGCAGCGAGCAGCCGGCCGATCCGGCGGGATTCGTCATTCACGGCGCGCGCCACGACGCGCTTTGCGTCATGCACAGCCATTCCCGCGCCGGCTGGGCCATCGCGGCGCTGTCGGGCGGCTTGAACCGCAGCGATTTTGGCGGTATCGCGCTTGATGGAGCAGCGAGACGCGTCCTTTCGGGACTGATTATGGTGCTTCTCAAACGGAATAGTTGCTTTACCGCGTCATCGAGACGCTCCAAACTTGCGAT
>CAZVDW010000121.1:0-1589 GCA_964625645.1 uncultured Rhodospirillaceae bacterium | reverse complement strand
GATAAGTTCGACGCTGCGGCCGCACCCTGCAACAGCATTGCGGAAATTTTCAAAGACCCGCATTACAAAGCGCGCGAGAACATCGTCTCGGTGGAGGATGAGGAACTGGGCGGGCCGATCCGCATGCAGAACGTGGTCGGCAAGCTATCGCGCACACCAGGCGCGATCCGCCATGCTGGGCCGAAGCTCGGTTCCAGCAACCGGTCCATCCTAATCGAGCGGCTCGGCTTCGACGAAGCGGAATTGAAAGCAGCCGGCCTGCCGGTCGACTGACCGAAAAGGCGGC
The DNA here is from genome assembly GCA_964625645.1 of uncultured Rhodospirillaceae bacterium. Classification (GTDB taxonomy): domain Bacteria; phylum Pseudomonadota; class Alphaproteobacteria; order UBA7887; family UBA7887; genus UBA7887. The sequence continues at coordinate 1,303 of CAZVDW010000121.1, read as the reverse complement.
TGCGCAACTGAAAACGAGAGGAGCTGGAACATGCTGACTCTTCCCAACCGGGTGACGGTGGTCGAGGTGGGAGCGCGGGACGGGCTGCAGTCGCTCGGCCGTTGGATCGACACTGAGATCAAGATCGCGATGATCGATCGGCTGAGTGACGCCGGCTTTCCGGTGATCGAGGCGACCAGTTTCGCCAGCCCCAGCTATGTGCCCATGCTGACCGATGCGGAAGAGGTCATTGCCCGGATCAAACGCCGGCCCGGCACCGTCTATCGCGCCCTGGTGCCGAACAAACGCGGTGCGCTGCGCGCGGTCGAAACCGATATCGACGAGATCCTCGGGCTGATGACTGTCAGCGAGAGTTACCTCGTGAAGAACCAGAACATGACGCTGGATCAGGTGATCGCGGCAGGCGGTGACTGCTTCCGGGTCGCTGACGCGGCCGGCCGCGACTTCATCATGGCGCTCGGCATGTCGCTCTATTGCCCTTATGAGGGCGTCATCGCGCCTGAACGGACCCTCGACTGCGTCGCCAAGCTGCGCAATCTCGGAGTGCGGCGCTTTTATCTGGCGGCCAGCACGGGCATGGAGGAGCCGCGCCAGGTCAATACCCTGTTCTGCATGGCGCATGACCGTTTCGCCGATTGCGAATTCGGATTCCATGTCCACGAGAAGCGCGGCTGGGCGGCGGCCAACCTGATGGCGGCGCTCGACGCCGGCGTGACCATGATCGAAGGATCGATCTGCGGCATCGGCGGTGGCATCGCGTTTCCGGACGGCTACGGTGCGGTAGGCAATCTGCCGACGGAGGACATCGTCAGCTTCTTGGAGTCGATGGGCGTCGGCTGCGATCTGGATGTTGCGGCTGCGGTCGCGGCTGCGCGCGATATTGCCGCGATGACCGATATCCCGTTGCTCGGCCGCGCCAGCGCGATCATGGCGGCGGAGGGCGGGTCTGCGTCCTAGCCGCGCTCACCCGTTGGATCGAGGCGGGTCTAACCCACCGTCCAAGCGCCGCCTTTCGCGCCGCTGCGGATGACCTCGAGTCCGCTGGGGTCGGTGCTGCGCTCGAACCGAAGCGTAAACCGCTGCCCGGGCATCTACACCGCAATGAGGAAATCCTGTCGCCGGGCGATTCCTGTGGGTAATGTGGGGGCACGCTAAAACCACTTGGCGACGATGTCACCGAGGAACTGGAATATGTCCCCGGCCGCTTCGTCGTGAACAGGATCGTGCGCCCATGCATGGCCTGCACCTGCTGTGAGAAGTTTCATCAGGCTGCCTTGCCGTCGCGGCCGATAGAGCGCGGGCG
>CAZVDW010000120.1:0-7638 GCA_964625645.1 uncultured Rhodospirillaceae bacterium | reverse complement strand
GGAATGGGTCGAGGATTGCTGGTACGAAGGCTATGGCGGCGCGCCGGAAGACGGCAATGCGCGCACGCTGTCCCTGCGCGCCAGCCTGCCGGAGCCCTATGCCCCCTACCCGCCGGGCAATTGCAATTGGAAGGTCTTTCGCGGCGGCAGTTGGACGAGCCCGCCAGCCGAGGCGCGCTCCGCTGCCCGCAGCGGCCTGCCACGCTACGAGAGCCGCGATACCATCGGCCTGAGAATAGTCAGGTCCCTGCCGTGAGACGCCTGGCGGCAGCGGCGATGCTTCTTGCCTGGGCCGTAGGCCACCCGGCGGCCCTGGCCCAGGGCCAGCTCGTCGATCTCGAGCTGGTTCTCGCCGTCGACGTATCGTCGAGCGTCGATGCCGGCGAATACGACTTGCAGATGAACGGCCTTGCCGCCGCCTTCCGCCATCCCGACGTGCTGTCGGCGATCGAGGCCTCGACCGTCGACGGCATCGCGGTGACAGTGCTGCAATGGTCCGACGCCAGGGCCCAGGCCGTGGCGGTCGAGTGGACGCGCATCGCCAACGCCACCGATGCCGCGCGCTTCTCCGAGCGCATCCGCACCAGCCCGCGCCTCATCCCCGGCGGCTCGACGGCGATCGGGGCGGCAATCTTTTTTGCGCTGGCGCAACTCCGGGACAATGCCTTCGACGGCAGCCGGCAGACCGTGGACGTCTCCGGCGACGGCCGCAGCAATTCCGGCCCGCCGCCGCTGCTGATACACGAGCAAGCCGAAAAGCGCGGCGTCACCGTGAACGGCCTGGCGATCGCCAACGAGCAACCCTTCGTCGACATATATTACGAAGAGGCGGTGGTCAGCGGCGAAAGCGCCTTCGTGGTGCGGGCCGAGGATTACGAGGATTTCGAGCGCGCCATGGTCGAGAAGCTGATCCGCGAGATCGGCCTGCCGCTGAGCCAGTGGCGGGGCCCGTCGCTGCCGACCTTCGCCGCCGCCGGCAGGAAGTTCCTGTGAGCCAGCCTCCGCCCCGCGCGCCGATCCTGGCGCACAAGCATCACGACGAGGCTTCGGTCTTCACGCCGGAAAGCCTGCTGCGCGAAGCGCGCCGCCAGAAGGGACTGGCGGAAGCGACGGTGCCGCCGGTCTGCGTGCTCGACCCGGACGGCGACCTCGCCCAGCGCCTGGCCGAAAGCGGGCGCGCCGAGGACGATCGCGGCTGGTCCTGCTACCACACCAGCCTGCAGCGCTTCGACGAGGCCGGCATCGGCTTCGGCGTCGTCGCCAATGCCGTCGGCTCGGCCTTCGCCGTGCTTGTCGCCGAGGAGCTGTTCGCCTGCGGCTGCCGGCTATTGATCAGCATGACATCGGCGGGCCAGCTCGCGGACCTGCGCCCGCCGCCCTACTTCATCCTGATCGACCGGGCCTGGCGCGACGAGGGCACCAGCTATCACTACGCCCCGGCGGCCGAATACAGCCACGCCGATGCCGCTCTCGTCGCCGCATTGGACGGCGCCTTCGCCGGCTTGCGCGTGCCCGTCGAGCGCGGCGCCACCTGGACCACGGACGCCCCCTTCCGCGAGACCGCCACGGCGATCGCGGCGATGCGCGGAAAAGGCCTGCTGGCGGTGGAGATGGAGGCCGCCGCGCTCTACGCCTTCGCCCGGGCCCGGGCCAGGCCCGTGCTCTGCTTCGCCCACGTCACCAACCAGATGGGCCAGATCGAGGGCGATTTCGAAAAAGGCGAGGCCGACGGCACGGTCGATGCCCTGGCGGTGCTGGCGGCAACGGCGAAGGCGGTATTGCGAGGCTGAGCAAAGGGGTAGGCGGGCACGAGGACCACTGGACCTGGGCGAACAGTCGACCGGGGAGTGAAATGTTCGGAAAAGCGACACTCGACCCATATGCGCGTCGCCCCGAAGACGCGCTCGAGCCGCCGAAGGGATTCGCTCCGACGGTCAAATATCTCGGCCCGGGCCTGATCATCACGGGCTCCGTCGTCGGCTCGGGCGAGCTCATCACCACCACCACGCTCGGCGCCACGGTGGGCTTCGTCCTGCTCTGGTGGGTCCTCTTCTCCTGCTGGGTCAAGAGCGTCTTTCAGGCCGAATTCGGACGCTACATCATTTCCTCCGGCGAGACCGGCCTCAGGGCGCTTAACCGCGTGCCCGGCAAGATCGGCCGCGTTTCCTGGGTGGTCTTGATCTGGATATTCCTGCTCATTCCCTTCCATCTGGGCGTCGGCGGGATTTACGGTGGCGTCGGCCAGGCGGTCGGCCTCGCCGTGCCCGAGGTCGGCGCGCTGTGGTGGACACTGCTGTTCGCGGTCCTCGCCATCGGTTTGGTGCTGACCGGGATCTACCGCCTGCTGGAAGGGCTGCTGACCGTAATGGTGGTCATCTTCACCTTCATCACGCTGGCCTGCGCGATACTGCTGCAATACACCGAATATGCGCTCACCTGGTCCGATCTCAGCCTCGGGCTGAGCTTCGAGTTTCCCGTCTTCGCCATCGCCCTGGCCCTGGGCGCGTTCGGCGCCACCGGCATCTCCACCAACGAGAATATCGCCTATACCTATTGGTGCATGGAAAAGGGCTACGCCCGATTTGCCGGCCCGCGCGTGCGCGACGATGCCTGGGCCGCGCGGGCAAAAGGCTGGATCAAGGTGCTGCACACCGACGTCTGGCTAACCCTCATTCTTCTCACGCTGGCGACGATTCCGTTCTACATGCTCGGCGCCGGGGTGCTGAATCGCATGGGCAAGGTGCCGGACGGGCTCGAGACGATTGCCGTGCTATCGAACATGTACACCGAGACCCTCGGGACCTGGGCGTTCTACCTCTTCCTGCTCGGCGCATTCTTCGTCTTGTTCTCGACGGTGGTCTCGGCGCTCGGCGGCAGTGTGCGGATGATGGCGGACGCCGCGGTGTTGCTCGGCCTTATCCCGGATGACGACTATGCGGCACGCTTGCGCCTGACACGGATCCTCACCGTCGTGTCGCCGACGATCATGATCACTTGCTACTTTTTCGTGCAGAACCCTGTGTGGATGGTGATGGTCGGCGGCATGTTCGGCGCCATGAATGCGCCGATCGTCGCCGGCGGCATCATCTACCTGCGCTACCGCCACACGGACAAGCGCCTGGCCCCGGGTCGCATGATCGACGCCCTGCTCTGGCTTTGTTTCACTGCCATGCTGGTGCTGGCGGCGTACATCGTATTCGTCAGGTTCATCGCCTGACGCACCTTTCAGGGAAGGCACAATGTGTCGAGATCGCTGGTGGGCGCGGCTGGGATTGAACCAGCGACCCCCACGATGTCAACGTGGTGCTCTCCCGCTGAGCTACGCGCCCGGTAGCGCGCGCACTATAGTCATCGGTCCCCGCTTGGCAAGCGCCGGCGGCCACCGGCGGCCGTGCCCTGCCAGCGGCTCACCGTGCCGCTGTCGAGGCCGAACAGATCGAGCACTCTTCCCAAGGTGTGGTCGACCATCGCCTCGAGGCTCTCGGGGCGCGCATAGAAGGCCGGCACCGGCGGCGCGATGACCACGCCGAGCTCGGCCAGGCGCGTCATATTGGCCAGATGGATGGCGTGCAGCGGCGTCTCGCGCACCATCAGCACCAGCTTGCGCTGCTCCTTGAGGGTGACGTCGGCGGCGCGGGTGAGCAGGTTGGCGCACAGCCCGGTCGCGATCTCCGACATGCTGCGCACCGAGCAGGGCGCGACGATCATGCCGAGGCCGCCATGGGAGCCGCTCGACGGCGCCGCCGCCAAGTCGTCGATGGGGTACCAGGCATCGGCAAGGTCGCGCACCGCCGCCAGCTTGCGGTCGGTCTCATGGGCCAAAGTGATCTCGGCGGTGCGGCTCATCACCAGGTGCGTCTCGACGGCAAGCGGCCGCAAGAGCTCGAGCAGGCGCACGCCGTAGATCGCGCCCGAGGCACCGCTGATACCGACGATCAGCCGCGGCATGCCCATGGCGTCAGGCTCCCCGCGCCAGGCGCTCGATGGTGCCGCTGGTGCTGTGGCCCGGTTCCAGGTTGGCGAGCACCACGCGGCCACCCCAGCCGCGCACCAGATCACCGCCGACAACCTCGTCGAGGGCATAGTCCGCGCCCTTGACCAGGACCTCGGGGCGGAAGCGCTCGATCAGCGCCAGCGGCGTGTCCTCGGCGAACACCACGACCAGATCGACATCTTCCAGCGAGGCCAGCACCAGGGCCCGCGCCGCCTCTCCCTGCACCGGCCGGTCGGGGCCCTTGAGGCGGGCCACGGAGGCGTCGCTGTTGAGGCCGACGACAAGCCGGTCGCAGGCCGCGCGGGCCTGGCGCATCAGCGACACATGGCCCGGATGCAGCAGATCGAAACAGCCATTGGTGAAGCCGATGCGCTGGCCCTGCCGGCGCCAGCGCGCCAGGCGCTCGTCGGCGCGGTCGGCAGCCAGAATCTTGGACTCGCTGTCGAGCACGTCGCCGTGACGCAGGGCAGCCTCGAGGTCGCCCGCCGTGACCACGGCGGTGCCGACCTTGCCGACCACGATACCGGCCGCGACATTGGCCAGGCTTGCGGCCTCGGCAGCCGCCAGGCCGCAGCCGACAGCGGCGGCGAAAGTCGCCACCACCGTATCGCCAGCGCCCGAGACATCGAAAACATCCTGGCCGCGGGCCGGCAAATGCACCACCTCTTCGGCGCCGACCAGGCTCATGCCACGGCTGCCGCGGGTAGCCAGAACGGCATTGATGCCGCAAGCGGCGATCAAGGCCCGCGCCGCGGCCACGACCTCGTCGTCATCGCCGGCCGCCTGGCGGGCGGCGGCGACCAGCTCGCTGCGGTTCGGACTGATCACACTGGCACCGCGATAGCGCTCGAAGTCCTCACCCTTGGGGTCGACGATAACCGGAACGTCGAGCGCCCGGGCGCGCCCGATCACGGCCTCGATCAGGGTCGCGGACAGCGCGCCCTTGCCGTAATCCGAGAGCACCACGGCCTGATGCCCCTCGATGGCGTCAACGGCGGCCCGCTGCAGATCCTCGGCGATCGCCGGGCTGACCGGCTCGGCGCTCTCGTGGTCCGTGCGCAAGAGTTGCTGGCCGGCCGCGAGATAGCGGCTCTTGATGGTCGAGAGCCGTTCGGGATCGGTCAACAGATAGGCTTCTATGCGCGGCTCCGCGCCGACCATTCCGGCCAGCTCGCGGCCCACCGTGTCGCGCCCCAGCAGCGACAGGAAGGTGCAGGAGGCGCCCAGCGAGATCAGATTCCGGGCCACATTGCCGGCACCGCCAAGCATGGCCAGCTCGCGCTCAACCCGCATTACCGGGATCGGCGCCTCGGGCGAGATGCGCAAGACCTCGCCGTAAATGAAGCGGTCGAGCATGAGGTCGCCGATACACAGCACCCGCGCCCCGGCGAGACGCTCGACGTGCTCGGCGAGACCCGTCAGGTCGCTCATCGCCCCGCGCCCGCCGGCGGCCTCAGGCGGCGTCGTCGCTTGTCTTGAACAGCGACTCCGGATCGATCTTGCCTTGGTGCATGGGTTGTTCCGGCTCGGGCTCGGGCTCGGGCGGTGGCGCGACCGCCTCGGGCCGCCGCTTGCGTGCCTTGACCAGATGCTCTTCGAGATCGGTCTGGCTGCAAATGCCGAGCAGCACGGGGTCGCGCGGCTGGATATTGCTGATATTCCAATGGCTGCGGCTGCGCACCGCCTCGATGGTCGGCTTGGTGGTGCCGACCAGCTTGCAGATCTGCGCGTCCGACAGCTCGGGCGTGTATTTCAGCAGCCAGGAGATCGCGTCCGGCCGCTCACCGCGCTTGGACACGGGCGTATAACGCGGCCCCTTGCGCCGCGGCGCATCCGGCACCACTGCCTGACGCAGCACCAGGCTTGCTTGCGCGTCGGCCGCGCAGCGCTCCAGCTCCTCGCGGGTCAGCTGCCCGTTGGTGGTGGGATCAAGCCCGACGATGCCGATGGCCACTTCGCCGTCGGCGATGCCCTGCACCTCCAACAGATGCAGACCGCTGAACTCGGCGATCTGCTGAAAGGTCAGGGTCGTGTTCTCGACCAGCCAGACAGCGGTTGCCTTCGGCATCAGCGGCTGTGCCATGGGTTGGTTCCTTTCATTGTACGGGTCAGACCGCACTATATAGTGCCGCACGGCCTCGGGCGAAAGGCGGTTAGACGGTCAGCACGACTTTGCCGATGTGATCGCCGGCTTCGAGGACGGCATGACCCTTGGCGGCTTCGGCAAGCGGGAAGGTCGCCTGGATCACCGGGCGCACGCGGCCGGCCGACAGCAAAGGCCAGACTTTTTCGCGCAAGCCCTCGGCCATGCGGGCCTTTTCCTCGACGCTGCGCGGGCGCAAGGTCGAGCCGCTCAGCCACAAGCGCTTGCGCATGATGGTGAACAGATCGACCTCGGCCTTAGGCCCGCCCTGCAAGGCGATAATCACCAGACGCCCGTCATCGGCCAGGGCCTCGAGGTCGCGCGGCACGTAGTGGCCGGCCACCATGTCCAGGATCACATCGACGCCGCGCCCGGCGGTCGCCGCGGCCACGACGGCAACGAAATCCTCGTCGCGATAGTTGATGGCGCGCTCGGCCCCCAGTTTCTCGCAGGCGTCGCATTTCTCGGCCGAGCCGGCCGTGGCGAAGACCCGCGCGCCGAAGGCATGGGCGAGCTGGATGGCGGCGGTGCCGATACCGCTGGCGCCACCATGGATCAGCACGCTCTCGCCGGCCGCCAGCGCGGCGCGCTCGAAAAGGTTGGTCCAGACCGTGAAGAAGGTCTCCGGCAAGGCCGCCGCCGACACCGCATCGAAGCCGTCGGGCCAGGGCAGCGCGTGGTCGCCATGGGTGAGGCAGTATTCGCCATAGCCGCCGCCCGGCGTCAAGGCGCATACCCTGTCGCCGACCTTGGGGCTGGCGACGCCGGCACCGAGCGCCGCGACCTCGCCCGCGACTTCGAGGCCGGGCAGGTCGGAGGCACCCGGTGGCGGCGGATAGGCCCCGGCGCGCTGCATCAGGTCGGGACGGTTGACCCCGGCAGCCGCGACCTTGATGAGGATTTCGCCGTGGCCGGGCCGCGGCACGGGCCGCTGGGCCGGCACCAGCACTTCGGGCCCGCCGTGGGCCGATATCTCCACGACGGTCATGGATTCGGGCAGAACTGTGCTCACGGTCGCAACACCATCCCTTCGCGGGCAACGATGGAGCCCGGCCGTACCGCCTCGAGCTCGCTTGCCACCTGGTCCATGAAGGCGTCGTCATGATCCGGGTCGTGGTGGAAGACGACCAGCGTGCCGACATTCGCGGCCTCCGCCAGGCGCGCGCCCTCCTGCCATGTGGAATGGCCCCAATCGCGGTGATCCTTGAACTCCTCCTCGGTATAGGTGCTGTCATAGATGAAGATATCGGCGCCGTCGACGAGCTCGAGGATGTTGCGGTCGGGCTTGCCGGGCACGTGCTCGGTATCGGTGACGTAACAGATCGAGCGCCCCTGGCTCTCGATGCGATAGCCGGTGGCGCGGTTCGGATGGTTGAGCGGCGCGGTGCGCACGCTGACGCCCGGCGCCGGCTCCAGCGTCTCACCGGCCCCGAAATCGCGAAAGTCGATATGGGCGCGCATGGTATCCATCGGCACGGGAAACAGCGGATCCATCATCAGA
>CAZVDW010000119.1:0-2030 GCA_964625645.1 uncultured Rhodospirillaceae bacterium | reverse complement strand
GGAGAGCATGCAGATCGTTTGGCAATTGCCGTCCCACTCGTTTGTATCGAACGTCCTGCACAACCCGTTTTACGCCGGCGCTTATGTGTGGGGCCAACGTCCTTCCGAGGTGAAGTTGGAGGACGGCAACCTCGTGCGCCGATGCGGCGCTGTGCGCCCGGCAGAAGAGTGCAAGGTATTCATCCCCGAGCACCATGAGGGTTACATCAGTTGGTCGGAGTTTGACGAGAATCTGCGGCGCATGCGCGGTAACAACCTGAAGATCGACCCGGACGCTTCCGTGGCCGCGGTGCGCTCGGGACAAGGTCTGCTCACGCGTCTGCTACGCTGTGGGCGCTGCGGACGCAAGTTGCACATGCGCTACTGGGGCCGTGCTGGGACAGCGGCGCGCTACGCCTGCAAAGGCGACTACGAGAGCGGCGGCAGCTACTGCCTCGCCTTCGGTGGGAGCACGGTGGATCGGCGGTTTTCTGCGGAGCTGTTGAAAGTCATTACGCCGCTGGGCATGGCCGCCAGCGTGCAGGCGATCGAGACCCGGTCGCAACAGGACTCGCATGAGCGTCAAGCGTTGAAACGACAGCTCGAGGAAACCGAGTACGCCGCCCAGCGGGCCTTTGAGCAATACGACCGGGTGGATGCCCGCAACCGTCTGGTGGCCGCCGAGCTGGAGCAGCGCTGGAATGCTCAGCTCGAAGAAGCCGCCACGCTGACGGCCGCCTTGGAATCGCTCGAGCAACGTCCTCGACCGCTGACGGCGGACGAGGAGCAAACGATTCTCGCGCTCGGGGAGGACTTTGCGGTAGTGTGGAACAGCGAGCACTGTCCGGTAACGCTGAAGAAGAAAATCATCCGCACCGTCGTGGAGGAAGTGATCGTCGATGCGGACGAGGAGGAGAAGCAGTTGACCTTCATCATCCACTGGAAAGGCGGCACCCACACGCAGTTCGACATGCTCAAGCCACCGTCCGGTATCGGCCGCAAGACGTCGCTGGAGGATATCGAAATCATCCGAGCCCTGGCGGGCCGCTATGGCGACGACGAGATCGCCCGGGTACTGACGAAGAACAAGCGCCGGACAGCGACCGGGAAGCGATGGAATGCGCTGCGGGTCACATCTATCAGAGCCCAGTACAAGATCTCCGGCCAACGTCGATCGACGCCGGATCCCGAGATTCTCACTCTTGCACAAGCTGCCCAACACGCTGGGGTCAGCGATACCACGATCCGCCGGTTGGTCGACGCCAATGTCCTCGAGAACGGTCAGTCGATACCCTGGGCGCCGTGGGAAATCCAGCGGTCGGATCTGGACGCGGAACCAGTCAACAGCATCCTCAGGCGAGTACGCGAGACCGGAAAACTCGATCTCGAGGGGGTCCGTTCGGCCGCCCAGCCCTCCCTTTTCCACCAACCCCAGAGAGAGGAGCAGACCCAGGTATCATGACTGCTTCTTCACGTTCAACGACGAGCCGAATCGTTGCACGAAGGTGACCGAACCGCAGCGTCCGCCGGTGCACCCCAAGGCCTTCGCTTGCTGTCGATACCAGCGGCCAACCACGCGCAGGAAGACCCTCAGCACGGCTGCCACCAGCTCGCCGTCCCAGGCCAGCCGGTAGCGGATTTCGTAGGGAAAGCTCAGTACGAACTGCCGCACCGGCACCCGTGGCAGCACGTCATCCACCAGGCGGGCGGCCGTATCCGCCATGCGCCGGCCGGCGCAGGAAGTGCAGAAACCGCGTTTCTTGCACGAAAAGGCCACCGCACGGCTCTTGCCGCACTCTTCGCAACGGGCCCGCACAAAACCAAAGGCCAACACCCCGCACTCGAGGTAGGCCCGCATCTCCTTCTCGACGTGGAACGGAAGTTCTCCGTGCTCGGTGGTTCGGGCTTGCTGGAGAAAGCTCTCGAGGTGTTCGGCAAAGACCTGGTAGAGGGGCTCCTTGTCCGGCTCACGGCGGCGGTAGGTAGGTGTGTGGACGTGTGTGGTGGCCGGCATGGTGCCGGTTGGTGAGCAAGCAATGGTCCACCCTTGC
>CAZVDW010000118.1:0-3967 GCA_964625645.1 uncultured Rhodospirillaceae bacterium | reverse complement strand
GTGACCGCGAATATCGGCCAGGTCGGCACCCAGTTCGATTCGCTCGCCCACCCGATGATCAGGATCGAAGGGCAAGAGGGCTGGCAAGACGGCAACTACTTCTATAACGGCGTTCGCCTGGAAGATGTCGGCACCCCCTATGGCATGAAGAAGAATGGCACCGAGAAGGTCGGCTCGTTCTTCACCCGCGGCATCCTTATCGACATGGTCGCGCTGACAGGCGGCAACCTGCCGATCGGCTATCCGATTACCATGGACGACTATCGCGCCGCGCTTGCCGCCCAGGGCATCGACGATGCCGGCCAGGGCGACGTGGTCTTGTTCCGCACCGGCTGGAATGACATCTGGCGTGACAACCACAACCTTTCGACGGGTGAGGCTGTGGCCAACAATAACGAGTTCAACTCGGGCGGTCCCGGCATCTCGCCGGAGGTCTGCGACCATCTCGCGGCGCAGAAGATCGCTATGCTCGGCGCCGACAACTGGGGCATCGAGCCCTATGACTTCGCCAGCAAGGGCGACTGGCCGACGCCGTTCGCGGAAGTCCCGGCCTGGGCCTACTGCCATATGAACCTGACCGTTCGCCGCGGCATCTATCTGTTCGAGAACCTCGATCTCAAACAGGTCGGCGAGGACAAGGCCTATGAGTTCCTGTTCTCGTGGGCACCGATCAAGCTCGTGGGCGCCACCGGCGCGCCCGGCAACCCGATCGCGGCCTACTGAGGCGAGCGGCCAGCGCCGCCATGGAGGCGGTGGATTGAGACCACGGAGGGGCTCGCCGGCTGCGGCGGGCCCCTTTCCTTTCCGCCCGTTCGTTAACCGGGACATGCGCCATTATAAACTTGGCCGTTTCACATTATCCTGGCGCTGCCGCGATTCGATTTGCCAGGGGGCCCCATGCCTAAAACGAAAAAAATGCTGAGCGAAGAGGTGCGCGCGGCCGAAGCCATCGTGCGGGTGCTGGAAGATGCCGGCATCGACATGGTCTTCGGCATTCCCGGCGGCCATATGGGCCGGCTCTACGATGCCCTCTACGACCACAAGGACAGCATCCGCGCGGTGCTGGTGCGCCACGAGCAGCTGGCCAGCGTCATGGCCGAGGTCTATGGCCGGCTCACCGGCAAGCCCGGGGTCTGCACCGGCCAGGGCATCTTCATGCTGGCGAACGGCTTCCTCGGCACCCTGGAGGCGCATTTCGGCTCATCCCCAATGCTTTTCCTGACCGATCATTCCGACATCCACCCCTTCACCCAGCACGCGCCCTATCAGAGCGGCACGGGCGATTACGGCGCCGCCGACACCAGGAACGCGCTGGCCGCGGTGACCAAGCACACGGCGGTAGCATACCACCCGGCGCAGGCGGTGCACGCCACCCAGCTCGCCATCAAGCATGCGCTGTCGGGCGAGCGCGGCCCGGTCGGCGCGCTCTATCACTCAGGCTGTTTCCAAGGCACGGTCGATCCCGGCGCCCGGCCCACCCTCTACCCAACCCATCATTATCTGCCGCGGCCGAGCCCGGCCGATGTGGCCAGCGTGGCGGCCGCAGCGCAAGCGCTCTCGGCCGCCGAGCGCCCGGTCATCGTCGCCGGCAACGGCGTGCGCATCGCCCAAGGCTACGAGCAGCTGGCGGCACTGGCGGCCAAGCTCGGCGCGCCGGTCGCCACCAGCGCCTCGGGCAAGGGCGTCTATGCCGAGACCGGCGACTGGGCGCTCGGCGTCTGCGGCAATTTCGGCCAGGCGACGGCCAACGCGGTGCTCGGCGCGGCCGACGTGGTGCTGGCGGTGGGCACGCGCCTCGGCCCGGCCGACACCGCGAACGAGAACCCGGCCCTGCTCGACCCCGCCCGCCAGACCTTGTTGCAGATCGACATCGAGCCGCGCAATGCCAGCTGGACCTTCCCCTGCGACGTGGTGCTGACGGGCGACGCGGCGCTGACCCTGGCAGCGCTCGCCGAGGCCGTCGCGGCTCCGGCCGGCGGCGTCGGCCCGCGCCGGCAGTCCCTCGCTGCGGCCCGCGCCGAGCACGCCTTTTTCGACCACCCGGGCTATGGCTCGAACGAGGCCCCGATCATGCCCCAGCGCCTCTTCCGCGAGCTGCTGGCGGCAACGCAAGAGGACGCTCTGTTCACTTGCGACGCCGGCGAGAACCGCCTCTTCATGACCCACTATTTCCAGACCAAGTCGGCGGGCTCGCTGCTCATGCCCGGCATCGGCGCCATGGGCTACGCGGTGCCGGCGGCACTCGCCGGCAAGCTCGTCTATCCCGAGCGCCAGGTGCTCGCGGTCTCCGGCGACGGCGGCTTCGGCATGGCCATGAACGGCATCATGACCGCCCGCGACGAGAACATTCCGATCGTCTCGGTGATCCTCAACAACAGCGCGCTCGGCTGGGTCAAGCACGGCCAGGGCAACCGCACGATCGCCAGCAGCTTCGCCGAGACCGACTACGCGGCGATAGCCCGCGCCATGGGCGTCGGCGGCATCCGCGTGGAGCGCGCCGAGGACCTGGCCGGCGCCTTCGCCGAGGCCCTGTCGTCCGGCCAGCCGACGGTGGTCGACGTCGTGACCTCGTTCGAGCCCAGCTTCCGCGACGTGACGTCGCCGCTGGCGGCGGGTTGAGGGCGTGTTGGGGAAGGTTCGGAATCAGTACCGGACATGCCCCGCGCATTCCCACGACGGAAGAACCCAGCCGGGAACGGTCAATGGGAAAGCAGCAATTACGTTATCCACTTCGTTCCGCATGGAGATCTATGACAAGAAGGGACGGCGCTCACGGTCCTCGTGCAAGCTTAAGCTGATCATTTTGCCTCACAAGTACAATGGAGACAGGCCCGAAAGACGCCTGCCTGCGTTGCCGTCTGCCGCGGCTTGATCAACATGAGTTGTGCTATTGCTATTTCTGGTGTTAGCGGCTAGCGTTAGAGTTGTGGTGGATTTAGCGATCGCAAAGGTGATTTTGACATTCCCGACTCCGATTGCTTCGATGCCAGCGTAAAGGAATTTCTTTTGAATAGAAGTACCTTCATTCCTCTGGGGCAGACGACCCATTCGGTTCTTAAAGGCATTGTGTAAACGACATGTTCTTCGGTTCACATACATCTGTCTTACGAGACAACATTGAAGGCAATCGGTTAATAGAAAAACCGGATTATATACAAGGAATTATTGATTCAATAGAATTCCAGAGGTTGCGTATGATTAGGCAAATGGGCTTGGCTTCGTTTGTTTTTCCCACAGCAGAGCATAGTAGATTTGTACACTCTCTTGGCGTCTTTGGAAACGCACTTACCGTTTACGAACACCTTGCAGGCCGCGCCAAGGATCATAACCTAGTAGTTCCGGGCTTGCGCTTCGACGATTTTTCAGCAATTGATTTTTGCATAGCAGCATTGTGCCACGATCTTGGGCATACAGCATTCTCACATGTACTTGAAGGTAATTTTCTGCCGAATGGGTGCAATACCCATGAGGAGTGCACTATTCAACTGCTAAGCGGCGACTCTATGATTGCTGACGCCATAGATAACGCAGCTGATAAGGAAGCTGTCATTTCCTTGATGGAAAAGCATCATCCTAATCAAGCTTTGAATGATCTAATCTCAGGTGTATTTGATGTAGATCGGTGTGACTATGTGCTTCGCGATAGTTATATGTCAGGCGTGGAATATGGCCAGTTCGATCTCAAGTGGTTGATACGTGGACTCAATATTGAACTAAACCCATCTGGGCGACCCATATTGCTATTGGATGGCCCCAGAGGCATGGACGCACTAAGACAATTTCTATCTGCTCGGAGGTACATGCATAGGCAAGTATATTTCCATCGTGGCGTGAGATCTATTCAGGTATTGTTCCAAAGCATATTTGAGCGCGCCAGGCACTTAGGATCAACTCCACACACACGAAGTTTAACTCCACGGACATTGCATTATATACTTAAAGATTCCCGACCTACTCTAGGAGAGTT
>CAZVDW010000117.1:0-1948 GCA_964625645.1 uncultured Rhodospirillaceae bacterium | reverse complement strand
GGCGCATAAGCCTGCAAATTGTAGATGGCGTCAAGGGGGCCGTCATGGCCGACCAGGCGCGAGAAGGCCTCGGCGACATCCTTCACGTACATCAGGTCGAGGGGCCTGGTCGAGACCTCGAGGGAGGTGCTGCCGCCGTCGGCCGCGGCCTGGAAGAGATTGACCAGCTGGGTCGCCGCGCCGCGGTACCACAGCCCCGAGCCGAAGATCACCGGCAGGCGCAATCCGGTAATGGGCAGGCCTTTGACCGAGCGATAGAATAGGCTGAGGTTCTCGGCCATGACCTTGGTCAGGCCGTAGAAGGTTTCGGGCCGGCGCGGGGCCTCTTCGTCAACCGTTTCGGTTCCGTAATGTTTTGGGTCGCCATAGACGGCCAGGGTGCTGGCCCAAAGCAGGCGCCCGACGCCACGCGCCTCGCAGGCGCCGAGCAGATTGCGGAAGCCGCCGACATTGACCGCCAGCGCGCCCGCCTCGTCCTCGCGGGCGGCGGCGAGCAGGCCGTTGCCGCTGCCGCCAAAGGCGGCGAGGCCGATCACCACCTCGGGCCGGGCGATGGCGAGCGTCGAGATCAGCGCCTCGGCGTCCTCGACGCTGCCTTCGATGAGCATGATGTCGGCGAGGTCGGCCTCGCTCAGGCAGGGCTCCGGGCCCGGCGCGAAGACCGTGACCTCGTGGCCGTCGGCGACCATGCGGCGAACGACATGGGCACCGACGAAGCCGCTGCCGCCGGTGATCAGCATGCGGGCCATAGCTGTGCCTAGGTGTCGAGCACGTCGGGGTCGCGCACGGCGCCGAAGGCGGCACTGCGGGCGAGTGCCGCATAGGCCCTCAGCGCGCGCGAGACCTTGCGCTCGCGTGTTTCCGGCTTCCAGCCACCGTCGGCGCGCGCTGCCATGGCATTGCGCCTTGCGGCCAGGGTCTCGTCGTCGACGTCGAGGCGGATGACGCGATCGGGAATGTCGAGGCTGACCGTATCGCCGGTCTCGACGAGGCCGATCAGGCCGCCCTCGGCCGCCTCCGGCGAGATATGCCCGATCGACAGCCCCGAGGTGGCGCCGGAGAAGCGCCCGTCGGTGATCAGGGCGCATTTCTTGCCGAGGCCGACCGCCTTGATCATGCTCGTCGGCATCAGCATCTCCTGCATGCCGGGGCCGCCGCGCGGGCCTTCGTAGCGGATCACCACCACGTCGCCCGCCTTGACCTCGCCGGCGAGAATGCCGGCCCCGGCCGCGTCCTGGCTCTCGAAGACCACGGCCGGGCCGCTGAACTTGAGAATGCTCTCGTCGACACCGGCGGTCTTCACGATGCAGCCGTCCGCGGCCAGATTGCCGAACAGCACGGCGAGGCCGCCGTCGGCGCTGTAGGCGTTGGCAATATCGCGGATGCAGCCCGCGGCGCGGTCATCGTCCAAAGTGTCGTAATAGCTGTCCTGGCCGAAAGCCTCGATCGAGCGCTGGCGCCCCGGCGCGGCGCGGTAGAAGCGCGCCACCTCGGCATCGTCGCCGCGGCGGATATCGTGGCTCGCCAGCGTCTCGCCGAGGTTCTTGCCAAGCACATTGCCGGCGCCCGCATCGATCAGATCGCCGCGGTCGAGCTCGCCGAGAATGCCGAGCACGCCGCCCGCCCGATGCACGTCCTCGACATGATAGTGGGCCACGCTCGGCGAGACCTTGCAAAGGTTCGGCACCTGGCGCGACAGCCGGTCGATATCGGCCATGGTGAAGTCGACCTCGCCCTCGAAGGCGGCGGCGAGGAGATGCAGCACAGTGTTGGTTGAGCCGCCCATGGCGATATCCATGGTCATGGCGTTCTCGAACGCCGTCTTGTTGGCGATGTTGCGCGGCAGCACGGATTCGTCACCATCCTCGTAGTAGCGCTTCATCAGGTCGACCACGACGCCGGCCGCATCGAGGAACAGGTCCTTGCGCCTGGCGTGGGTCGCCACCAG
>CAZVDW010000116.1:0-2597 GCA_964625645.1 uncultured Rhodospirillaceae bacterium | reverse complement strand
CAACGGCATCGTCGGCGCCGCCATGCCGCTCTCGACCGGGGTCGCCCTGGCCGCCAAACTGCGCGGCACGAGCAATGTCGCGGTGGCTTTCTTCGGCGACGGCGCCTCCAACCAGGGCATTTTTCACGAGGCGGTCAATCTGGCGGCGGTGTGGAAACTGCCGATGATTTTCGTCTGCGAGAACAATCAATATGCGCTGACCACCTCCTACCGCAACACCACCGCCGTCGCCCAGGTGGCGACGCGCGCCGCCGCCTATGACATTCCCGGCATCACCATCGACGGCAATGACGCCGTCGAGGTTCACCTCACCGTCCTCGAAGCGCTGGAGCGCGCCCGCGCCGGCGAGGGGCCGACGCTGATCGAGGCCATGACCTATCGCTGGGGGCAGCATTCGCTGCGCGTCAATTTGGCCGACCCGCGGCCGAAAAAGGAAGTCGATGGCTGGCTCGCGCGCGATCCGATGAAGCGCATGGAGAGCCGGCTGAAATCCGACAAGGTGATGGCGAAGAAGGATTTCAACGCCGTCACCGAGGCCGTCGAGGAGGAGATAGAGAGCGCCGTCGCCTTCGGCATGAAAAGCGCGGAGCCAGATATGGCGGCCATGCTGGACGCGGTCTACGCGCCGCACAAGGATCATATCGAGCCCGGCCCCGGCGGCGAGCGAACGCTGTCCTATGTCGAGGCGTTGAACGAGGCGCTGCACCAGGAGATGGCGGCGGATGAGCGGGTCTTTTTGATGGGCGAGGATGTCGGCGTGACGGGCGGAATATTTCAGGTCTCGAAGGGCCTGATGGATCGCTTCGGGGCTGAGCGGGTGCCCGATACGCCGATCTCCGAGGCGACGTTTGTCGGCTGCGGCGTCGGCGCCGCGATCGCCGGCATGCGGCCGGTCGTCGAGATACAGATTTTCGACTTCGTCGCCCTGACCATGGACATGCTGGTCAATCAGGCGGCCAAGTTCCGCTTCATGCTGGGCGGCAAGCCGACCGTGCCGCTGGTCGTGCGCGGGCCGCAGGGTGGCGGCATTCGCCTCGCCGCGCAGCACAGCCAAAGCCTGGAAGCCTGGTTTACCCATGTGCCCGGCCTGGTCGTCGTCGCGCCGTCGAGCGCCTATGACGCCAAGGGCCTGCTGGTGGCGGCGATCCGCGACGACAACCCGGTCATCTTCCTCGAACAAAAGCTGCTCTACTTAAGCGAATCCGGCCCGGTGCCGGAGGCGCCCTATGCGATTCCGCTCGGCAAGGCCGATATCAAACGCGCGGGCACGGACGTCACCATCGTCGCCACGCTCGCCATGGTGCCGCGCGCGCTCGGCGCGGCGGCGGCGCTGGCGCGCGAGGGCATCAGCGTCGAGGTCGTCGACCCGCGCACCCTGCAGCCGCTCGACGAGGAAACGATTGTCGCCTCGGTGCGGAAGACCAACCGCCTGCTGATCGTGCATGAAGCCTGGGTCAAGGGCGGCTTCGGCGCCGAGGTCGCGGCCATGGTGGTCGACAAGGCGTTCGACTATCTGGATGCGCCGATTGCGCGCCTCGGCGCGCCGCATGCGCCGATGCCCTTCAACGACCGCCTCGAGCTCGAGACCATCCCGTCGCAGGAATGCATCACCGACGCCGTGCGCGATTTAATGCAATAGGCTTTGGCGCCGGCCAATCGTCTCAGCGGTCGAAGATCGAAATCTTGCCCGAGCTGCCGACTTCCGCCTCGGTGATGCCCTTGGTGTCGTCGACCTTGAGCTTGGTCAGGTCGGCGCGGCGGATTTCGGCGCCCCAGAAATCGGCGCCGCTCAGATTGGCTTCCGACAGGTCGGCGCCTTTGAGGTTGGCGCCGGCGAGATTGGCGCCCGAGAGATCGGCGCCGCTCATCTGCGCCTTGGCGAGCTCGGCGCCGCGCAAATCGGCGCCCGCCAGATCGGCGCCGGTGAGCGCCGCGTTGGTGAGCCTGGCGCCGCTTAATTTGCCGGCGCCGATCACCGCCCCGGTGAGGTTGCAATTGACGCAGCGCCCGGTCTTGATGAAATGCTCGAGCTGGGTTTTGAGCCGTGCCGCCTCTTCCGCCGCGTCCTCGGCTTCGTCGGCCCATAGCGGCGGCGCCGGCGGCAGGGTTAGCAGCGCCGCGCATAAAAGGGCGGCGATCATAAAGGCGGCGGCTTTGGCTATCGGCATAGCGTGCAACGCTCGGCTGGTTTCGAAAATATCGGCGATCCGGCGATGTTCACGGCGGATCGCTGAACATTGAATGCCGCACCCTGTCGCCCGGCGCAATACCCAAGCGTTCGGCGCTGCCGGCGAGAAGTTCGAGCACCGCGGCCACCGCCACGCCGGAAGAGAGGCAGTGTCAGAGCAAATTGGCTTGAGCCGCAAAGAGGCTGGCCCTAACCTTCGCAGATGCAAAACCCCCTCCCGATATTTCAATAGTTCACCCGAGATCATCCGGTTCACGGTTATGATGTATGACCGCCGGTCCCGACCACGGCAAGGCCACCCTCCGTCGCTGATCCGGCACGGGGCGGCGTTTTCCCGGTTCTACTAAGCGGCCATGCGGCCGACCACCCCCGATCATAGCGGGTTTTGTCGTACCACCAACAACGGCGT
>CAZVDW010000115.1:0-3977 GCA_964625645.1 uncultured Rhodospirillaceae bacterium | reverse complement strand
CCATGGCTCGAATGGCAACGCCCGCAGGCCCAGGCGGCGTCGGCCGGCGCGGCGCTGGCGCGGCGCCACCAGTCGCGCGAGGCATCGCCGGGGCCGTTCTCGCCTTCCTCGACGAGCGCCATCAGGCGCAGCGCCGTGGCGCTCGGCAGGGCCTCGATGACGCGCCCGAGATGGGCCCGCGCCGGGCCCCAGAGCTCGGCGCCGAGCGCCGCTTCGGCCAGCGCCAGATGGCCGGCCGGGGAATCGTCGCGCGCCGCCACCAGGGTCTCGAGCGCCTTGACCTTGGCCAGCGGGTCGTCGTCGGCGAGCTTGGCATAGGCCTGCGCGAGGTCCGGATGCGGCGACAACGCCCAGGTCTTCTCGATCAGCCGGCGGGCGTCCCGCGTGCGCCCGCTGTCGCTCAGCAGGCGGGTCGCCAGGGCCGCCGCGGGCACGAAGTCGGGCGCCTTGTCGAGCGCCGCGCGGGCTTCGCCCAGCGCTTCCTTGTCGCGGCCCTCGTTTGCTGCCGTCCTGGCCCGCTGATGAGCGAACAGGGCCCGCTTGCGCCTGCCCTCGGCACGGCTCAGGCGATGGCCGCGCACGGCCTTGTCGAGCGCCAGCTCGGCGCCCCGCCAATTGCCGCCCGCGACCTCCAGCTCGACCAGATTGTCGAGCACCCAGGCGGCCGCGGGATTGATCTCGAAGGCACGGCGCGCCAGCGCCAGCGCGGTCTCGCTGTCGCCCTTGCGCACCGCCTGCACGAGCAGGCCGCGCAAGCCGAGAAACTCGGTTTCCTCATGTTCCAGCATGCGCCGGAAGGCGGTTGCCGCGGCCCCCTGGTCGCCGTCGAGCTGGGCCGCCTGAGCGGTCAGCAGCAGGGTGACGGGCGGCTCGCCCAGCAAGGCCTCCGCCTCCTCCGCCGCCTGCCGCGCGCCCGGCGAATCGCCGCCCGCCGCCGCTACCAGGCCGCGCGTCAGCGCCCGCCAGCCGCGCCGGCGGCGGCGCTCGTTGCGCGCCTGGCGAAACTGTCGTGGGCTCACGATCAGCCAGCGATAGAGCAGCAGCAGACCGGCAAGAAGCAGGGCCACGACGGCCAGCATGGCGGCGAACACGGCGACCGAGCTGTCGAGGCGCCAACCCTGCCAGACCAGCGTGACGCTGCCCGGCCGGTCGGCGATCCAGGCCCCCGCCGCACTGAGCGCGGCGACCAGCGCGAGATAGGCGAGGACGCGAACCATGGCGGCCTCAGCCGGCCCCGCCGGCCCGCGCCAGCACGGCGGCGCTGACGGCATCGAGCGCCGCGCGCGCGCCCAGCGTTGCCCGCGCAGCGTCCAGCCAGGCGTCCGTGGCCTCGCTTTCGCCGAGACTTTCGATCAGGGCCACCGCCGCCGCCAGCCTGCCGGCGCCGAGACGCAACTCCGCGCGCGCCAGCACCGCCTCCGCCTCGTCGCCCGGTATCTCGCCGACGCGGCGCAGCGAGACCAGACCCTCGACCTCGGCCAGGGTCTCGTCCAGCCAGTCGGGATCCTCGGGCGCGGTCAGGCCCTGCAAGAGCGCTTGCGCAAGCGCCGGAAAACGCGCCCGCAGCGCGGCCTCGTCCACCAGGCCGGCATCCGCCGCCGCCTCGAGCGCAGGCAGCAGATCGGCAATGTCATCGTCGTCTTGCGCCAAGGCCGCCAGCGCGTCGAAGGCATCGCGATAGGGCGCTCCGGTGGCCACCGCCGCGCGAAGCTGGCCCAAAGCCAGCAGCATCGCGCCGTTACGGAAGGCACCCTCGTCGGTCCGCGCGAGCTGGCTTTCGAGCCCCGCCAGGCGCTCGCTCAAGACGGATAGCTGCGCCACAAGAGCGCCGTTCTCGTCGCGCAGGGCATCGCTCTCGGCGGCAAAGCGTGTCGCCAGCGCAGCCAGGGCATCGGCGGTGGCCGCCTCGGGGCGCCGGGCGAGCAGGGTCTCCAGCATCGCCAGACGCGATTCCATGGCAGCGAAGCGGGGACCACTGGTGTCCACCGCCGGCGCCGGCTCCGGCACGATGATCGAGGGCGAACGCACGGGTAGCTCCTCCGACAGGCGCACGCCGGCATAGGCGACCGCGAGAATCAAGATACCGACAAGCGCCCAGGCGCCATTGCGCCTGATATGGGATGCGGGCGTTGTTCCGGCCGCCGCCGGCTCCAGCAAGGCCAGCAGCGACTCCGTATCCGGCGCCTTGGCGACCGCCACACGCTGCCAACCCTTCCCGGCCGCCTTGGCGACCGTAGCACTGAGGCAATAGGCCGTCATCTCTTGCCGCGCATCGCCAAGCTCCGCCGCCGCCAGCAGCTCGCACAGCACCTTGGCGCTGCGCGGCGAGTAGAGAATCACGCCATCGACCCCGCCCGCTGACAGCGCGGCCTCGACAGCGGCCGGCAGGCGCTCGGCGGCGCGCGCCTCATACAGCGCCAGGCGCCGATAGGAGAGCCCGGCGGCGGTCAGCGAGCCTTCCATGTCGCCGGCCACATGGCTGCCGGTGACGTGCAGCACGCGCCCTTTCTCGGCACCGGCGCGGTCGATGGCAAGGCGCGTGAGGGCATCGGAATCCCGCTCCGCCGAGGTCACGTCGCTGAAGCCCGCCGCGCGCGCCGCCGCGGCGGTGGCATCGCCGACAGCCAGAAGACGCAAGTCGCGGCGCTCGCTGGCCCGGGCCAGGGCGCGAGCGCCGTTGGCACTGGTCAGCAACACGGTTTCGTCGTCGGCGATATCGGGCAGCTCCACCGGCAACGGCTCGATCCGCAGCACCGGCGCGATCAGCGTCTCGATGCCCCTATCGGCAAGGCGCGCCGCAAGGCCCTCCGAATCGGGGCGCGGGCGTGTGAGCAGCAGGCGCATCAGCCGGCTCCGATGACAAAGCCGGGTCCGGCCATGCCGAGCAGCGCCTCTGCCAGGCGCCTGCCCAGCATCACGGCGTCGGCGACGGCGGCGCTGTCCGCGGTCTCGTGCAGCGCCGTGCCGTCGGGCGTGGCGACCAGGCCGCGCAAGGCCAGCCTCTCGCCCTCGAGCTCGGCCAGGGCGGCGATGGGCGTGCGGCAGGAGCCTTCGAGACGCGCCAGCATGGCGCGCTCGGCGGCGACGGCGCTGTGGCTCGGGCCATGGTCGAGCATTGCGAGACGCGCCAGCATGGCCTCGTCGTCGGCGCGGCAGGCGATGCCGATGGCGCCTTGCGCCACCGCCGGCAGCATGTCCGCGGTCGCCAGCACCGCGCTGGCCGTCTCGGCGCGCCCGAGGCGCTTGAGCCCGGCCAGGGCCAACAGCGTCGCGTCGACCTCGCCGCGGCCGACCTTGTCGAGCCGCGTGCCGACATTGCCGCGCAAGGGCACCACTGTCACATCGGGCCGGCGATGCAGCACCTGGGCGCCACGGCGCAACGAGGCGGTGCCAACCACGGCGCCTGGGGGCAGGCCGTCGAGGCCGCCGTCGTGGCGCGAGATCCAGGCATCGCGCGGATCCTCGCGCTCCAGCACGCAGGCGATGACGGTGCCCGGCGCGACCGCCGTCGGCACGTCCTTCATCGAATGCACCGCGAGATCGATGCGGCCTGCGAGCAGCGCCGTGTCGATCTCCTTGGTGAACAGGCCCTTGCCGCCGATCTCCGCCAAGGGCTGGTCGAGGACGGCGTCACCGGTGGTGCGAATGACCTCGACCTCGAGCGCCAGCGCCGCATCGAGCGCAGCGAGACGACCGCGCACCTCTTCGCTTTGGGCCAGAGCGAGGGGGCTGCCGCGCGTGCCGATGCGCAAGGAAGGCTTGGTCATGGGCGCTTGCCGGTCTATTGGGTTCCACGGAGCGTTGTTGGCTACCATATACTGCCCGTGAGCCGATGCTGGTACTGGGAATCGAAACGAGTTGTGACGAGACCGCCACCGCCGTGGTGGACGGTGACGGTGTGATTCGCGCCAATCTGGTGCTGTCGCAGCTCGCCGAGCACGCGCCCTATGGCGGTGTGGTGCCGGAAATCGCGGCGC
>CAZVDW010000114.1:0-1903 GCA_964625645.1 uncultured Rhodospirillaceae bacterium | reverse complement strand
GTTGATTTTTGGTTAATAGCGAAATAAATTCTTTTGCGCAGTCGTACCGGGACTGGCTCGGCACGGGGCAAAGCGAAGACAGGCGATCGCATGCTGTCCAGCAAAGACATTCTTGAGCGCACCGGTCTTTCACGCTCGACCCTGAACAACTATATCGCGCTCGGCATCGTGCCGAAGCCGGTGGTGCAGCAGGAGAACAACGGCAAAGGCCGCTCGGCCCGCGTCGGCTATTTCCCCGACGACATTCTGGATACCCTGAAGCAGGTGGCGCGCCTGAAGCGCCGCGGCCAGAGCATGGCGGACATCGCCGATACCCTGGCCGGCAATGCCGCGCCCAAGACGCCGGGGGTGAATGGCAAGGAACGCCGTCAGGCCCAGGCGGCGCTGCCGAAGCTGAGCGACGGCAGCCAGCTCGGACCGCTCATGCTGTCGATGGGCGACTTCCACCACCCCGCCTATCTGGTCAACAACAAGTTCGAGGTCGAATGGGCGAACCCGGCGGGGGAGAAAGACATCTTCGCCTTACGCGGCGGCATGCCGAGCGACCTTACCGAACGCAATCTTTTTACCTTCTTCGCCGATGCCAGCGAGGCGCGCCACGACGAGGCCTGGGACCGCGTCCTCAGCTTCCACCTGGCGGTGGCCAAGAAGCGCCTGTCAAAAGCGGCTTTGTTCTCGATAGACGACACCGGCCATGGCGACGAGGTGACACGGCTGGGCGAATTGTATGACGCCGTGGAGCCGGTATTGCCGCAACCGCTGTTGCACATCGAGGTCGATCTCGGCGACGCAGCATCGGGGCCGCGTCCGCATACGCTCTATGCCAGCTTCTTCCGCGAGGGCATCTTCTTCGCCTATGTGCCGGTCGCCGACGACAGCGAGAATCTGCTCGCCTTCCTGTCGCGCCGCGATCTGGTGATCCGCGACCTGCTACAAAGCCGCCGCCCCTATCTCACGCCGCTGACGGTGCTGGTGGCCGACATCCAGGGCTCGGTGAAGATTTGCGCCAAAATGCCGCCGGAGGAATATTTCGAGCTCATCAACCACGTCTGGGGCTCGATGGCACCGCTGCTGCGAAAATATTACGGCACCTACGGCAAGCATGTCGGCGACGGCATGGTCTACTATTTCTTCCCCCAGCCGGACTGCAATTACATCCGCAACGCGCTGGCCTGCGCGCTGGAAATGAAGGAGATCATGCGCTCGGTGAGCCGCAAATGGCAGCGGCGCAAGAACTGGGTCAACGAATTGCAGCTCAATATCGGCCTCGACGAGGGCGAGGAGTGGTTCGGCAGCTACCGCACCCCCACCCACCTCGAGTTCACGGCGCTCGGCGATACCATCAACCGCAGCGCCCGCTTGAGCGACTTCGCCCGCGAGGGCACCGTCTGGGCGACCAAGAACATGATCGGCAAGCTGCCGTCGAAACTGCGCGACAACGTGCGCTATGGCATTCGCCGCAACACGAATGGCGGTGAAAGCGTGATCATGGAATCGAGCTATTCACGCATTTCCAGCCTGATCGACCTCGATCACGCCCAACACGGCAAGTTCCGCGACATTGCCGTGCTGCCGGTGACCGAGATCTTCGACGTCGATGACGACGACGAGGATTAGAGCATATTTCGACCATACACGGCCATTTGATGGCCCGGATCGATGCACTGGATAGGCGCGCCGCGCCGCGCGATGCGGGGACATCGGGCAAGTGGTGCAACGCATCCAGGGCGGCGAGGCGGGCCACCGCAGGCCGGGTGCTTTTTGCCGTCGGCCGCGTCGCGCGCCGCTTGACGAGGGGTTACACGAAGGCGCGGCACCCTCCTAACCCACCGCAAAAATAAAACCCGTAAAATTAACGTGTATGATAGAAAAATTCTCTAAGTCACATTAGCCAACTCGAACA
>CAZVDW010000113.1:0-2241 GCA_964625645.1 uncultured Rhodospirillaceae bacterium | reverse complement strand
TGGAACTCGGCCGGCATCGCGGCGCCGCTGACAGACTACGAGCCTTACGGCACCCAGCCCGACGGCGTCTGGCTCAACCGGGTGCATGGCTTCGAGGCACGCTTTGACGATGGGCGGGCGCGCACCCTGTCCTTTCCGCGCTCCTGCCTGCACTGCGAGGATGCGGCCTGCGTCACGGTCTGCCCCACCGGCGCCTCCTACAAGCGCGAGGCAGACGGCATCGTGCTGGTCGACGAAGACAAATGCATCGGCTGCAAGCTCTGCAGCTGGGCCTGCCCCTACGGTGCCCGCGAGCTCGACGGCGTCAGCGGCGTCATGAAGAAATGCACGCTGTGCATCGACCGCATCGACAACCAGACGCTGCCCGCGGCCGAGCGCGAGCCCGCCTGCGTGCGCACCTGCCCGGCCCGCGCGCGGCATTTCGGCGACCTCGGCGATCCCGACTCCGAGGTTTCGAAACTGGTCGCGGCACGCGGCGGCACGGCGCCGCTGGCAGGCCTCGGCTATCGCCCCACCAACCGCTATCTGCCGCCGCGCCAGCCCGTCGCGATGGCCGCAGCCCCGCTCGAGCCGACGGCTGAGCCCGCGGCCAAGCTGTTGCAGTGGGTCGACAAGCTGTTTTCGCGATAGGCCCGCCATGCATCCCGCCTTTTCCGTCATCCTCTTCACGGTCAGCTCCGGCGTCGGCTACGGCATGCTGTTCTGGCTCGGCCTGCATTCGCTTGCCATGCGCCCGAGCGCCCTGCTCGGCCTGGTGACGATCGGCGTGGCCCTGGCCCTGATCACCGTCGGCCTGCTCTCGTCGACCTTCCATCTCGGGCGGCCCGAGCGCGCCTGGCGCGCCGTCAGCCAGTGGCGCTCGTCGTGGCTCGCGCGCGAAGGCGTCGCCGCGATCGCGACCTATCCGCCCGCCTTGCTGCTGGCCGCCAGCCTGCTTTACCCGGACCGCCTGGCGGCATGGCTCCTGCCGGCCTCGCTGCTGATGGCGGCCCTGGCGCTGGTCACGGTCGTTTGCACGGCCATGATCTACGCCTCGCTGCGGCCCATCCGCGAATGGCGCTGCCTGCGCACGGTGCTGCTCTATGGCATCAGCGGCGGCACCGGCGGCCTGGTCTGGATCGCCGCGCTGACCCGCCTGCTCGGCTACGACCCGCCCTTCCTGGTGGCGCCCCTGGTTGTCGCCATTACTGGTTGCTGGTTGATCGTGCGCCTCTACTGGCACCATGTGGACACGGCGCAGAAGACCCTGACGGTGGCCGACGCCCTCGGCCTGGAGGACGCGAGCGCCACGGCGGTCGAGCCCGCCCACACGGAAACCAACTACCTGCAACGCGAGATGGGCTTCGTCATCGCCCGGCGCCACGCGGCCAAGCTGCGCCACGTCGCCGAGCTCCTCGGCTTCGCCCTGCCGGCCGCGCTTGCGCTACTAACGCTGGCCTTGCCGCTCACCGCCGGCGCCATCGCGCTGGCCGTCGCGGCGCTGGCGACGACCGCCGGCATGCTCATCCAACGCTGGCTGTTCTTCGCGGAGGCGACCCACACGGTGACGCTGTATTACGGCGCGGAGAGGGCGTGAGGGCGCCGGGCTTCATTGGCTGAGGCCCAGCCTATCGTACAGGCCGTCGCCGCATTATTCCGTAAAGCGCTGCGCGCTTGCCAAGCCTCCAGCTCTCTCGCTCCCGCATCAAGACATCAAGAAGGCATGCGGGGGAGAGGGGAGAGAGGCTTGGTTTCCGCGTAGCGGAAGATTGCGCGCGATAATCGGGCATGTCTTTCGTTCTCGAGGGCCGGCGGCGAAAAGCGCCGCCTCCAAAATGCTAAGATGAAAGACTTGACCCCAGCCTTCGCCGGATAAGCCAGCCGCTCACCGTCGATATTGGACGCGGGCTGCGCACAGGATTATGGCCGTCTACGATGACCTTGCCGCCGCGCAACGTGCATCTTTGGGGAGGTGGCCGTTCTCGTATTCGCACAGCAGCAAAACGACGATAATATTCCACAATGCCGAACTTCAAGCCCTTGCAGATGCTGTTGCTTGATGACGTCCTGCAAATGGGCGGCGGCTCCGTGCTCAGTTTTTCCAACCGGACTTTTGCCGAGTTCTTCCACGAAGAGCTGGGGATCGACATAGATCATCCGAAATACTCCCAGTTTGGCGGCTCAAAGGGCAAGCGCATGCGCTACTTCCTTCAGAATGCCCCGCAACCTATCGTCGTTAAGGCGCTAAACGCATTGTGGGAG
>CAZVDW010000112.1:0-2182 GCA_964625645.1 uncultured Rhodospirillaceae bacterium | reverse complement strand
GGGGTGGCCGAGGGCCACCGCGCCGCCGTGGACGTTCACGCGGCCAGGGTCGAGCCCGAGTTCCCTGTTTGTCGCCAGGGAAACCACGGAGAACGCCTCGTTGACCTCGAAGAGATCGATGTCGTTCACGGACAAGCCAGTCTTGTCGAGCAAGCGCGCGATGGATTTTGCGGGGGCGGTGGTGAACCATTCGGGCTCGTGCGCGTTGACGGCATGCGCGGCGATGGTCGCCAGCGGCGTCAGGCCGCGCTTTTCGGCTTCCGAACGCCGCATCATGACCAGGGCGCTGGCGCCGTCGGAGATCGAGCTGGAATTGGCCGCGGTCACCGTGCCGTCCTTTTTGAAGGCGGGGCGCAAATTGGGGATCTTGCTGGTGTCGGCGCTGAACGGCTGCTCGTCGCGCTCGACCACCGTCTCGCCCTTGCGCGTCTTGACCGTGACCGGCACCATCTCGGCGGCGAAGGAGCCGTCCTCGTTGGCGACCTTGCCGCGCTGCAGCGAGCGGATGGCGAACTGGTCTTGCTCTTCGCGGCTGAACTGATACTTCTCCGCCGTGTTCTCGGCGAAGACGCCCATCAGCTTGCCCTTGTCATAGGCGTCCTCGAGGCCGTCGAGGAACATATGGTCTTTCACTTCGCCGTGGCCCATGCGGAAGCCGCCGCGGGCCTTGGGCAGCAGATAGGGCGCGTTGGTCATGCTCTCGAGGCCGCCCGAGACCACGACATTCGCGCTGCCGGCAGCCAGCATGTCGTGGCCGAACATGGTGGCGCGCATGCCCGAGCCGCACATCTTGTTGACCGTGGTCGCACCCGTGGTGTTGGGAATGCCGGCGCCGATCGAGGCCTGGCGCGCCGGCGCCTGGCCCTGGCCCGCCTGGAGGACGCAGCCCATCACCACCTCATCGACATCGCTTGGCGTCACGCCCGCGCGCTCGAGCGCGCCGGCGACGGCGGCGGCGCCGAGCTCGGCCGCGGAACAGGCCGCCAGCGTGCCCTGAAAGCTGCCCATGGGCGTGCGCGCCATGCCAACGATAACGATCGGATCTTCGGCCATGTCTCTAAACCTCCCGCTTAAACTGAAACCCGCCACCCCTGCAGCGGCGGCGGCGACTATACCCGAATTGTGCAAGTGCGAAAAGAGCGAAAGTTTATTGTGCAAGTGCGAGATGGTTGGCGCTCCCAGCGATATCGGCTAGGCAGGGCGGCGAAGGAGTTGCGATGCCCCTGTCGAACCAGCCCACGCCCCTTTGGCAACCGTCCGAAGCACGCATCGAGAGCGCCAAGCTCACCGCCTTCATAGCGTGGCTGCGCGAGCGCGGCGTGGATGTCGCCGACTATGCGGCGCTGTGGGAGTTCTCGGTGGCCGATCGCGAGTCCTTCTGGCGCGCCGTCTGGGACTTCTGCGGCGTCATCGGCGACGGGCCCGGCGAGGTGGCGATCGAGAACGCCGACGCCATGCCGGGCGCGCGCTTCTTTCCCGCGGCCCGCCTGAACTTCGCCGAGAACCTGCTGCGCCGGCGCGGGCCTGAGGATGCGATCGTCTTCTGGGGCGAGGACAAGGTGCAGCGGCGGCTGTCGTGGGACGCCCTGCACGCCGCGGTCTCGCGCCTGGCGCAAGCCTTGGCGGCGGATGGCATCGGCGAAGGCGACGTGGTGGCGGGTTTTCTGCCCAACGTGCCCGAGGCGGTGGTCGCCATGCTCGCCGCCACCTCGTTGGGTGCGACCTGGACTTCGTGCTCGCCCGATTTCGGCGACCAGGGCGTGCTCGACCGTTTCGGCCAGACCCGGCCGAAGCTGCTGTTCTGCGCCGACGGCTATCACTACAACGGCAAGGCACACGATTCGCTCGCGCGCGTCGCCGCCTTTGCGGCCGAGCTGCCGACGCTCGAGCGTATCGTCGTCGTGCCTTATCTCGGCAAGGCGGTGGATATCGATGCCGTGGCGCTGGCCGACTACGTGGCACCCTATGAGGCGGGCGACATCGCCTTCCGCCGCGTGGCGTTCAACACGCCGCTCTACGTCATGTATTCCTCGGGCACCACGGGCAAGCCGAAATGCATCGTGCACGGGATCGGCGGCACCCTGCTGCAACACCTCAACGAACACCGCCTGCTCTGCGACATCAAGCCCGATGACCGCGTCTTCTACTTCACCACCTGCGGCTGGATGATGTGGAACTGGCT
>CAZVDW010000111.1:0-18466 GCA_964625645.1 uncultured Rhodospirillaceae bacterium | reverse complement strand
CCGATGGCGATGATGCCGCCGGCCAGCAGAATGCACTGCATGGTGTCGACATAGGCCACCGCGCGCAAGCCGCCCGAGGCGACATAGATGATGACCACCGCCGAGAGCAGCCACATGCCTACATTGACGTCGAGCATGCCGTCGGTCAGCACGTTGAAGAGGAAGCCGGAAGCGCGCAGCTGCACGCCGAGATAGGGTACCGAGAAGACCAGGGCGACGATCACCACCAGGATGCGGATGGCGTCGGAGCGGAAATAGTCCGACAGCATCTCGCCCGGCGTGACAAAGCCGAAGCGCTTGCCGATCATCCATTGCCGCTTGAGGAACATCACCCCGGTGAAGGGAATGGTGATGGCATAGAACGAGGCGTAGGCGTATGGCAGGCCGTCGCGATAGATCAGGCCCGGGTGGCCCATGAAGGTCCAGCCCGAGAACGATGTCGCGGTGGCCGCCAACACGAAGACCCAGATCGAGATGCCGCGCCCGGCGATGAAATAATCGCTGGCGGTGCGGGCCGACAGCGCGCCCTTGACGCCCCAGAAGATGCAGTACGACCAGTACATCAGCACGAAAACGAAAAGCCAGATGACCTTGGCTTCCATGGACGTATCCCCCTTCACCCTATGCGAACGGCAGGCGCACCCTTGCCACCCGCCGAATGCCGCAGTTTTTCACGCTCAGCGCGGTGCGGTCAATGGCCATGCGTACCCGTGCCTTGCAGTGGCGCGCCGATTGCGCTTGGATCGGGGCCATCTGATAGAGTTGGGGGGCAGGCTATGGACGACGAGACAGACCGCGGCGCCGAGGGCTGGCGGCCGGAAATCGAGGAGCTCAGGCGGCGCGAGGCCCTGGCCCGCGAGATGGGCGGGCCGGAGAAGATAAAACGCCAGCACGACAATGGCCGCCTGACGGTGCGCGAGCGCATCGACCGTCTGCTCGATCCCAACAGCTTCCACGAGATCGGCGCCATCGCCGGTGTCGCCGAGTATGCCGACGATGGCAGCCTGGAGAGCTTCCGTGCCTCCAACGTGGTCATGGGCCGCGGCCGTATCAACAATCGCACCGTCACGGTGTCGGCGGACGATTTCACCATTCGCGGCGGTGCCGCCGATGCGGGCATTCGCGCCAAGCAGATCGCCGCCGAGCAGATGGCGAACGAGCTGCGCCTGCCCATCGTGCGCCTGGTCGAAGGCACCGGCGGCGGCGGCTCGGTGCGCACGGTCGAGACCGAGGGCTACACCTATCTGCCCGCCAACCCGGCCTGGGAGTGGGTGGTCGAGAACATGGCGACGGTGCCGGTGGTGGCGCTGGCGCTGGGGCCGGTGGCCGGGCTTGGCGCGGCGCGGGTCGCCGCCAGCCACTATTCCCTGATGGTCAAGGGCCAGTCGCAAATCTTCGTGGCCGGGCCGCCGGTGGTCAACCGGCTCGGCCCCCAGGTCGACAAGGAAGGGTTGGGCGGCTCGGACATCCACGCCACCAATGGCGCCGTCGATGACGCGGTGGACAGCGAGGACGAGGCCTTCGCGCGCACCCGGCGCTTTCTCTCCTACCTGCCGTCGTCGATCTGGGATGTGCCGCCACGCGGCGAGCGTCACGACCCGACCGAGCGGCGCGAGGATTTCCTTATCGACGTGGTGCCGCGCGACCGCCGCAAGATCTACAAGATGCGCCCCGTCATCGAGGCCGTGGTCGATGAAGGCAGCTTCCTCGAGATCGGCGCCCGCTTCGGGCGCTCGGCGATCACCGGCCTGGCGCGCCTCGGCGGTTGGCCGGTGGCGCTGTTGGCGGGCGATCCCTACGTCTTCGCCGGCGGCTGGACGGCCGATGCCTCGCTCAAGGTCACCCGTTTCGTCGATCTCGCCGAGACCTTCCACCTGCCCGTCGTGCATCTCGTCGACTGCCCCGGTTTCGCCATCGGGGTGGCGCATGAAAAAGCCGCGACCATCCGCCACGGCACCCGCGCGCTGGCGGCCATCTATCAGGCGCGCGTGCCCTGGTGCTCGGTGGTCATGCGCAAGGCCTTCGGGGTGGCCGGCGCCGGTCATGCCAACCAGAGCCGCTTCCATTACCGCTATGCCTGGCCGTCCGGCGATTGGGGCTCGCTGCCCGTCGAAGGCGGCATCGAGGCGGCCTGGAAGGCCGATCTGGCAAAGGCCGAAGACCCGGCGAAGATGGAGGCGGAGATTCTCGAGCGGCTCGAGGCCGTGCGCTCGCCCTTCCGCACCGCCGAGCGCTACGGCGTCGAGGAGATCATCGACCCCCGCGATACCCGCCCGTTGCTTTGCGAGTTCGCCAACCTGGCGGCACCGCTGCGCCAGCCCGGCCGCGCCAGCTTCGCCATGCGGCCTTAAGCCGCCCAGGCGGGCGGGCTGGCGCCGGCATCAAATCGGTGACAGTTTACTTTTTACGCGATTTTTTCATTGTTGTTCAATAGGTTATATGGGCCTGATCGATGCTCCCATCATGCCCCGCTGTTGGGTCGATGGCTACCATTCGGCAACCCGTATACCATTGCTGTATGCGTTCAATAATGAAACCATGAACCATTTGATAAATAACAATGATATAGAATAAAAAGTAAACTGTCACCGACTTAGTCACCGACTTATGGTTGCCGGTGCGCTCGGCGATGCCCGGAAGCTGGGTGTGCGCCACGTAGGCCGTCGGGCTGCCGAAGTCGAAAAAGATCTCTATGGTCCGCTGCCATGGCTCAGGCCTCCGCGCTGGGCCGGGCGCCGATATCGGCATACCAGCGGCTCGCATTGGTGCAGGTTTCGGGAATGGTGATCTCGGCGCGTCCGGCAAAGCCGATGCCGATGAAGGTTGTGATATCGGCAATGCTGAAGCTATCGCCGGCCAAGTATCTGGTCTCGCCGAGGCGGCGGTCGATGGTCTCGAAAAAACGGGCGACGCTGGCCTTGCCGCGCGCGACCAGCGCCGGGATCTGCGGCACGCCGCTGGGGATGCCGGCAATGGCGCGGTCCTCGAACATGGGTGCCGAATTGCGGATCACGTCCGCTATGGGCTGCAAGCCTTCGATCTCGACGCGGCGGTTCCACATTTCGACCAGCGCCCGCCCTTTCGCGCCGTTGCCGAACAGCCGCGGCTCGGGCTGGCTCTCCTCGAAATAGCGGCAGATGGCGACCGATTCGCTGATGCGGGTGCCGTCGTCGAGCTCGAGCACGGGCACCGTGCAGGCGGGGTTGATCGCCCGGAACCAGTCGGCGAACTGCTCGCGCTCGCGCGTGTTGACGCTCACCAGCGCCACGTCGATGCCTTTTTCGGCGAGGAACATGCGCACCCGGCGCGGGTTGGGAGCGAGGGAGAAATCGTAAAGCTTCATGGTGTCACCAAGTCTCGTGGAAGGGCCGGATCTCGACATCGAACGACCAGGCCGAGCTTGCCTGGTGGGCGACGTGGAAGACCTCGTCGGCGATGTCCCTGGGCTTGCAGAAGAACTCGTCCGGCTCGTCGGGGCGCATTTGCGGGCGCGTCCACGGCGTATCGATGGCGGCATCGATCGTGACATAGGCGACGTGCACGCCTTGCGGCCCGAGGTCGCGCGCCATCGATTGCGCCAGGATGCGCTGGGCCGCCTTGGTCGGCGCGAACATCGAAAACCGTGGCTTGCCGCGCCAGGCCGAGGTGTTGCCGGTGACGATGAGGGCGCCCTTGCCGGCTTCCACCATGGCTGGCGCGACGCCTTGGGCAAGCACCATCAAGGCCGTGGTGTTGACGCGGAAGATGTGCTCGAACTTTTCCGGGTCGGCTTCGAGCACGGTGCCGAACGAGGCCGTCACGGCATTGTGGATGGCGGCGGACGGCGCCCCCATCTCTTCGCTAACCCGCGCCATGGTGGCCTTGAAGTGGTCGAGATCGCCGACGTCGCAGACATAGCCGCGGCTGCCGGCGATCTCGCCTTCGAGCTTGCGCAAGCGTTCTTCGGTCCGGGCCAGCATGGCGACGCGGTAGCCGCCGGCGGCGAAGCGCCTGGCGCAGGCGGCACCGGTGCCGTCACCGGCGCCGGTGATCAGACAGACCGGCGCCATTACCAATTCTCGCGGTCGGGCCTGAGCTCGACCAGGAAGGACCAGGCCGAGCGGTCCTGGTGCGCCACGTGGAAGATCTCGTCGGCTATTGCCGTCGGTTTGCAGAAATCCTCGTCCGGCTTGTCGGCGGCGAAGATCGGCCGCGTGCGCGGGGTATCTATGGCGGCGTCGATCAGCACATAGGCGACGTGCACGCCCTTGGGCCCCAGATCGCGCGCCATGGATTCGGCGAGAATACGCTGGGCCGCCTTGGTCGGCGCGAAAAAGGCGAAGGCGGGCTTGCCGCGGGTGGCCGAGGTGTTGCCGGTAACGACGATGGCGCCCTTGCCGGCCTCGATCATGGCCGGCGCCGTGGCGCGCACCAGATAAAGCAGGGACGTGGTGTTGACGCGAAAATTGCGCTCGAGCCGGGTCGGGTCGTCCTCCAGGAACTTGGCCGCGCCGCCGCCTTCGAGGATGCCGGAGACGGCGTTGTGCACCACCACCTCGGGCGCGCCCATCTCGTCACGCACGCGCTCGACCGTCGCGGTCAGGCCGCCGAGGTCGGAGACGTCGCAGACATAGCCACGGCTGCCGGCGATCTCGGCCTCCAGCGCGTCGAGGCGCTCCTTATTGCGTGCGAGCATGGCGACGCGATAGCCGCCACGGGCGAAGCGCTTGGCGCACTCGCCCCCGGTGCCGGGTCCCGCCCCGGCGATCAGACAGACCGGCTCGGTCATGAGCTCCGCTCCTTATGTGTCAGAATCGCGCGTCGTCGCCTTGCGGCAGCTCCCAGATCGGGCCGTCGAGGCCATGACGCTCGATCAGCTCGCGGGCTTCGGCGACGGTCCATTTTTGCCAATCCTTGTCGAGATGGCGGGCGTACCAGTCGGCGGCGAAGCGGGCCACGGTCTCGATCGGCCGCACGTCGCCTATGACGATGCCATGGCGGAAACACCAGGCGCGGACCTCGGCCTCGCTCTCGAAGAGCAGCATGGTGCTGCAGCTATAGACCACATTGTCCCAGATGCGCTGCATGGCAATGGGGAAGTGGACCACGAGGCCGCTGTCCTCGACCACGCCGTCGCGCACCGTCACCGTGACCGGCTTGCCCTCGCCGCCGAGGGTGCTGGCGATGGTGACCTCGCCGCCGATCAGGGCGGCGATGCCGAGCGAGCACCAGGCGCAATTGCCCCACCAGACTTTCGCCCCGGCGCGCACCGTGAAGTTGGTCGGCGCCAGGGAGAAGGGGTGGATGGCCCAGATCTCGTCGCTGCCCGGATGCAGCACCACGCCGTGGTCGTCGGCGAGCCGGCGCAGGCCGGCGCGCATCTCTTCCGGCATCACCTCGTAGCGTGTGGCCAGCACCGTGAGGTGGGGTGCGCGGCCGTTGGCGACGACGTCGTTGAGAATGCTGTAGTGCAGTTGCGCGCTGGTCAAGGCCAAGGTCCGGCTCCTATTCTGCCGCTGCGCGCAGCGGTGTGGCCAGGCGCTCGCGCGCGGCCTCGTATTCGTCTGCCAGGCGATCGACCAGCGCCCCGGCCGGGGCTACCGCTTTGATGGCGCCGATGCCCTGGCCCGAGCCCCAGATGTCGCGCCAGACTTTCTTTGCCGCGTCGCCGCCCGACTTGAAATCCATCTTCGAGGGATCAGCCTCGGGCAGGTCCTGCGGGTCGAGCCCGGCATTGGCGATGGAGGGGGCGAGATAGTTGCCATGGATGCCGGAGAAATAGTTGGTATAGACGATGTCCTCGGCGACGCCATCTACAATGGCCTGCTTGTAGGCGTCGATGGCGTCGGCTTCCTCGGTGGCCACGAAGGCCGAGCCGATATAGGCGAAGTCGGCACCCATGGCCTGGGCCGCCAGCACCGCCCCGCCATGGGCGATGGCGCCGGACAGGGCGAGCGGGCCGTCGAACCATTCGCGGAGCTCCTGGATCAGCGCGAAAGGCGACAGCCTGCCCGCGTGCCCCCCGGCCCCGGCGCAGACCGCGATCAGGCCGTCGGCGCCCTTCTCGATCGCCTTGTGGGCGAAGTGGATATTGATGATGTCGTGCAGCACGATGCCGCCGTAGGAGTGCACCGCGTCGCAGACCTCCGGGCGGGCGCCGAGCGAGGTGATGACGATGGGCACCTTGTGCTTGACGCACATCTCCATGTCATGCTCGAGGCGGGTGTTCGAGCGGTGCACGATCTGGTTCAACGCGAAAGGCGCGGACGGCCGCTCCGGGTGCGCCTTGTCGTGCGCCGCCAGGGTCTCCTTGATCTCCGCCAGCCAGTCGTCGAGGGCCTCGGCCGGCCGCGCATTGAGCCCCGGAAACGAGCCGACGATGCCGGCTGTACACTGGGCGATGACCAGCTTGGGATTGGATATCATGAACAATGGCGCGCCGATCACCGGCAGGCGCAATGTGCCGTCGAGCACGGGCGGCAGGGTCATCGCGGGGCATCTCCTGGCTTGGCGGTGGGCGGGCTCGACAAGGCATCGGCGTGGAGGCGCACGGCCGATAGCGGCAGCGCGCTGCCGTCATGGTCGCGGTAAAACCGCAGCGATACCGGTGCGCCGCTTGCGCGATCGACGGCGCGGGCACGCGGGCCGTCGGCGTGCGGCATCCAGGTTTCGCCCCATTCGACCAAGGCGGCCAGGACGGGCAGCATGGCTCGGCCTTTTTCGCTGGGCACATATTTCTGCCTGCGGCCATCGTTGCGCACGAGCCTGCGCTCGAGCAGGCCGGCATCCGTCAAATGTTTCAGGCGAGTCGTCAGCACGCTGCGTGAAACGCCAAGGCCGGTCTGGAAATGGTCGAAGCGGCTCACCCCGAACAGGGCGTCACGCAGGATCAGCAGCGTCCAACGGTCGCCGATGAGGCCGAGCGCATCGGCGATCGGGCAATCCAGTCCCGGATAGGGGCGGCTCTGTTCGTCCATCGCCGCGCTCCTTTTCGTGGCGCCGGCGGCCCGGCGACATCTGCGTTGCGGTCGGAACAGACAATTACGGCATCACCGCCTGGAACAAAAGTTCAAAATCAGAACTTGCCGAACCGGGTCAGAAGGCCGAGCCGGGTTTGATGCCAAGGCGCTTGAAGACGATGGCGGCCGGGCAGAAGCCGGTGAAGGCGGATTGCAGCAGGTTGGCACCGACGAACACGGTCAGCAGCAGCCAGGCGGGATGTACGAAGTGGGCAAGGGAAACACTCACCAACACCATCAACCCGGCGAAGGCGAGGATGACGCGGTCAAGGGTCTTCGGCATGAGGAGGACCTTTCCATTTTTCCGTAATGTCGATTTCGTTTGTACGAATACGCGAATGCATGTATATACGCAAGTATGAATATTAAAACATCGGAAATGGATGAGGCGGCCGATGCCGCGAGCGAGCTGCTCAAGGCGCTCGCCAATCGGCACCGCCTGATGATCGTTTGCCAGCTGGTCGACGGCGAGCGTGCCGTGGGTGATCTCGCGGATCGCCTCGGCATCCGCCAGACGACGGTCTCCCAGCATCTCGCGCTGTTGCGCAAGGATGGCGTGGTCGCCACCCGGCGCGACGGCCAAACCATCTATTACCGCATCGGCAGCGACAGCGCCCGCGCCGTGGTGGAGACGCTCTACCGCTGCTTCTGCGCCGCCGAGGATGCCGGCTGATGGTGGGCCGCACGGTGCCAGGGCTTGTCCTCGCCCTTTGGACAAGCGGGGCGCTTGCCGCGCCGGACACCTTCACGGTCGAGGCCCGCCAGATCTCCGATTGGAAGGCCGTATTCGCCACCGTCGAAAGCACTAGCGTGGTGCCGGCCCGCGCCCGTCTCGGCGGCACGGTCGCGAGCCTTACGGTCGACGAAGGCGACAGCGTGGCCCAGGGCCAGGTCGTCGCGCTGATCGGTGACGAGAAACTGGTGCTGCGGACGCGCTCGGCGGATGCGCGCATCGCCGGCCTCGTCGCCCAGCGGGACCAGGCCGAGAGCGAGCTGGCCAGGGCCGAGGCATTGTTCGAGCGCGGCACCATCCCGCGCGCCAAGCTCGACGACGCCCGCACCGCCCTCGACGTCGCGCGAAACGCGCTTGCGGCCGAGCAGGCGCAGCGTCAGGTGCTGAGGCAACAACGCAGTGAGGGTCAGGTCCTGGCACCCCAGGCCGGGCGCGTCCTTTCTGTGCCCGTGAGCGCCGGCTCCGTGGTGATGCCTGGTGAAGCGGTGGCGATGATCGCCGAAGCGCAATACGTGCTGCGCCTGCGCCTGCCCGAGCGCCACAGCCGCGCGCTCGCCGTTGGCAACGAAATCCACCTTGCCGACTCGGTCGAGCGACTTGGCCTGATCGTCACGGTCTACCCGGAGCTCAGTGGTGGGCGCGTGGTTGCCGATGCCGAGGTCGAAGGACTCGGCGGCTATTTTGTCGGCGAGCGCGTGCTGGTGCGAATCGCCACCGGCAGGCGTGCGGCCATCGTCGTGCCGCGGGCCTATGTGGTCATCCGCTACGGGGTCGACTTCGTGCAAATTCAATCTGCCGACGGCTCGACTGCTGACGTACCAGTGCAGGTCGGTCGCGCCACGGTCCTTGCCGACATGCCTGACGGCATCGAGATTCTCTCCGGCCTGCGCGACGGCGACCGCTTGGTCGCGCCATGAAGCTCGGCCTCTCCGGCGCGCTCACCCGCGCTGCCATCGGCTCGCCGCTGACGCCGCTGTTCCTGCTGGCGGCGTTGGCCCTGGGGCTTGCCGCGCTGCTGACCATCGCGCGCGAGGAAGAACCGCAGATCAGCGTGCCGATGATCGACATCCACATTGCCGCCGATGGTCTCAAGGCGGCCGACGCGGCCGAGCTTGTGACCAAGCCGCTCGAGGCCATCGTCAAGGGCATCGACGGCGTCGAGCATGTCTACAGCCGGTCCGAGGACGACCGCGTCGTGGTCACCGCGCGCTTCGTGGTCGGCACCGATGCGGACGATGCCATCGTGCGGGTGCACGAAAAGGTGCGCGCCAATCTCGACCGCATCCCGATCGGCATCCCGGAGCCGTTGATCGTCGGGCGCGGCATCAATGATGTCCCCATCGTCGTCGCCACCTTGTCGTCCGGGTCGGATGCCGCTTCGGCCTGGTCGGACAGTCAGCTTTACCGGATAGCCGACGCCCTGCTTGCCGAGCTGGTCAAGGTCGAGGATGTCGGCCTTAGCTTTCTCGTCGGCGGCAGGCCCGAGCAGATCCGTGTCGAGCCCGACCCCGAGCGGCTGACCGTCTATGGCCTGACCCTGGCGCAGCTCACGGCCAAGATCCGCGACGCCAACCGCTCCTTTGTCGCGGGCCGGGTGCGGGCCGACGGCGAGATGCGCATCGTTGCCGCGGGCCAGACCTTGCACGGCGTTCCCGATATCGGCCTGTTGCTGGTGACCACGCGCGAGGGCCGCCCGGTCTATGTCAACGACGTCGCCAGCGTTGTGGTCGGCTCGCGCCCGACCGAGCAGCGGGTCTGGACCTTGCGGCCCGGCGGCAGCGGACCGCTGCCGGCGGTAAGCGTGGCCATCGCCAAGCGTGCCGGCGCCAATGCGGTGGTGGTCGCGGACGCGCTGGTGGCAACGATCGACGGCCTGAAGGGGCGTTTGATACCGGACGGCGTCAGTGTCGAGATCACCCGAGATTATGGCGGGACCGCGAACGAAAAAGTCAACGAGCTGCTCTTCCACCTCGGGCTCGCCACCGTCTCGATCGTGCTGCTGATCGCCTTCGCCATCGGCCGCCGCGAGGCGCTGGTGACCCTGGTGGTGATCCCCACCACCATCCTGCTCACTTTGTTCGCCGCCAAGGTGATGGGCTATACCATCAACCGCGTCAGCCTCTTCGCCCTGATCTTTTCCATCGGCATCCTGGTCGACGATGCCATCGTGGTGATCGAGAACATCGCCCGCCATTGGGGCATGGGCGATGGCCGCAAGCGCGCCCGAGCGGCGATCGAGGCGGTGGCGGAGGTCGGCAACCCAACGATTGTCGCCACCCTGACCGTGATTGCCGCACTGCTGCCGATGCTGTTCGTGTCCGGCTTGATGGGCCCCTACATGGCGCCGATCCCCGCCAACGCCTCGGCAGCGATGCTGTTCTCGTTCTTCGTGGCGGTGATGGTCGCGCCCTGGCTGATGCTCAAGTTGGCGCCGAGCGCCGCCGCCGCCACGCCAAGCCATGCGGGCGAGGGGGCGCTGGGGCGCCTCTATCGCCGTGTCGCCGGGCCGGTCATCGCCAGTCGTGGCAGCGCGCTCGTCTTTCTGCTCGTGGTCGGCGGCGCGACGATCGCCGCCGCAGCCCTGATTGCCACGCGCGACGTCACGGTCAAGCTGCTGCCCTTCGACAATAAGTCGGAGCTGCAGGTGGTGCTCGACCTGTCCGAGGGTGCCAGCCTCGAAGACACCGAGCGCGCCTTGTTCGCCGCCGCTCGGCGCCTCGAAGGCGTGCCCGAGGTGGTCTCGATACAGGCCTATGCGGGCACGGCGGCGCCCTTCGATTTCAACGGTCTGGTGCGCCACAGCTATCTCAGGCAGTCGCCGGAGCTGGGCGATCTGCAAGTCAATCTGACGCCCAAGGGCGAGCGCGCGCGCAGCAGCCACGAGATCGCGCTTGAGGTGCGCCGGCGCCTGGCCGACCTGGCATTGCCGGCCGGCAGCGCGCTCAAGGTGGTGGAAGTGCCGCCGGGGCCGCCGGTGCTGGCGACCCTGCTCGCCGAGGTCTACGGTCCCGATGCCAAGACGCGCCGGGCCGTGGCCGGCGAGCTGCGGGCGATTTTCGATGCGGTGCCGTTCATCGTCGATACCGACGACAGCACCGGCGCCCCGCGTCCGCGCCTGCGCATCGCCATCGACCAGGATCGGCTGGAGCATTTCGGGGTCGAGCAGCGCGATGTCTATGCCACCTTGGGCGCCCTGCTGGGTGGTGAGGCGGTGGGTTACTCGCACCGCGGCGAAGGGCGCGATCCGATCGAGATCGCGGTGCGCCTCGGCAAGGGCGACCTGGTTTGGAGCG
This sequence comes from uncultured Rhodospirillaceae bacterium, assembly GCA_964625645.1. Lineage (GTDB taxonomy): Bacteria > Pseudomonadota > Alphaproteobacteria > UBA7887 > UBA7887 > UBA7887. Next base: position 7,442 of record CAZVDW010000111.1, on the reverse strand, counting down.
AGCGCCTGGCGGCAACGCCGGTGCCGGCCAACGCATTGCCTGGGGATCGCCGCATCGTCGAGCTCGGCGACGTGGTCAGCGTCAGCGAGGAGGCCGGCTCCTACCCCCTGTTCCGCCACAACGGGCGCGATACGACGATGGTCATGGCCGAGCTGGCAGGGGCCTACGAGGCGCCGATCTACGGCATGATCGAAGTCGCCCGGCGCATCGAGGCGCATGACTGGGGCGAGGTGCCGGTGCCGGCCATCAGGCTCAACGGCCAGCCGCAAGACGAATCGGTTGCCACCGTGTTGTGGGACGGCGAGTGGGAGATCACCTGGATCACCTTCCGTGACATGGGCATCGCCTTCGCCCTGGCGCTGCTCGGCATCTATGTGCTGGTGGTGGGCCAGTTCGGCTCCTTCCGCCTGCCGCTTGTGGTGCTGGTTCCGGTGCCGCTGACGCTGATCGGCATCCTGCCCGGGCATTGGCTGTTGGACGCCCCGTTCACCGCCACCTCGATGATCGGCTTCATCGCGCTGGCCGGCATCATCGTGCGCAACTCGATCCTGCTGATCGACTTCATCCGCCACGACACCGACGCGGACAAGCCGTTGCGCGAGGTGCTGCTCGATGCCGGGGCGACGCGCTTCAAGCCGATCCTGCTCACGGCGCTCGCGGCCATGATCGGCGCCGCCACCATCCTGCTCGATCCCATTTTCCAGGGCCTGGCCATATCGCTGCTTTTCGGCCTCGCCGCCTCGACCCTGCTGACCGTGCTGGTGATCCCCGCTATCTACGTGGTGTTGAAGCGATAAAAACAATTGCGGGGGCGTTGCCGCTTGCGCATAGTCGCGCCCGAGAAAAGTTCTGATCCGGAACTTTTGCATGGGAGGGTGCTGTGTCAGAGCCGGTCGCGATCGATACGGGGACCGAGCAGCTGTTGTGCGCGCTGCAGGACGGCGTCGCCACCATCACGCTGAACAGGCCCGAGGCGCGCAATGCGCTGTCCAACGAGCTGACGCCCGCGCTCCGCCGCATGATCCGCCGCTGCGCCGAGGACGCTGCCATTGGCGCGCTGTTGCTGACGGGCGCCGGCAGCGCCTTTTGTGCCGGCGGCGATGTCAAGGGCATGAGCAAGAGCGGCATCGGCAGCGGGTTGTCGTTTGATGCCAAGGTCGCCGATCTGCGCCAGCGCCAGCGCACCCTGACCGGTGCGCTGGTGGCCTTGCGCAAGCCCACCATCGCCGCCTTGCCGGGGCCGGCGGCCGGGGCCGGGCTGGCCATCGCGCTGGCCTGCGACATTCGCCTTGCCGCCGACACGGCCTTCGTCAGCACCGGCTATGCCCGCATCGGCCTCAGCGGCGACTACGGCATTGCCTGGCTCTTGAGTCGCGCTGTCGGCAACGCCCGCGCGCGCGAGCTCATGTTCACCGCCGAGCGTATCGATGCCGCGCGCTGCGAGCGCATCGGCCTGGTCAACCGCGTGGTGCCCGGCGACCAGCTTGCCGACGAGGCCTTCGCTTTCGCCAAGCGCCTGGCGGCTGGCCCGCGTCAGGCGCTGGGGCTGATCAAGGACAATCTCGACGCCGTTGCCGAACAGGATTTTCTTGCCGCGCTGGACGGCGAGGCCGAGCGCCTGCTGCGGGCGGCGGCCAGCGACGACCACGAGGAGGCGGTGCGCGCCTTCGTCGAAAAGCGGGAGCCCGTCTTCGGCGCCGCGAACAGGGAAACCAAGATCTCATGACCTATACCGCCCTCGACTTCGAGATCCGCGACAACATTGCCTGGATCACGCTTAACCGCCCCGAGCAGTACAACGCGCTCAATACGGCCATGGCCAGGGAGCTGCTGGACGTGGCCAACCGCTGCGGCAGCGACAAGCGGGTGCGCGCGGCGGTCCTCACGGGCACCGGCGACAAGGCGTTCTGCGCCGGTGGCGATATCGCCGGCTTCGCCGTTGAGCCCGAGGCGCTGGAGATGCGCATCAAGGAGATGACCACGGACCTGCACGCCGCGGTCTCGCGCTTCGCCTGGATGCGGGCGCCGCTGGTCGCCGCCATCAATGGCGTCGCGGCCGGCGCGGGCTTGAGCGTCGTCGCCTTCTGCGACCTCGCCATCGCCGCCGACCACGCCAAGTTCACCAGCGCCTATACCAAGCTCGGCTTCACGCCCGACGGCAGCTCGACCTATTTTCTCACGCGCCTGATCGGCACCCGGCGCGCCGCCGAGCTTTACATGACCAACCGCACGCTCGATGCGGCGGAGGCGCTCGACTGGGGCCTGGTCAACAAGGTCGTGCCGGCGGCCGAGCTGATGGCCGACGTGACGGCGCTCGCGGAGCAGCTTGCGGCGGGGCCGACCGAGGCTTTCGGCGGCGTCAAGACACTCTTGCAGACGGCGCCCAACGACACCCTCGAATCGCAAATGGAGCGCGAGACCCGCGCCTTGGTGAGGGTATCCACGACAACGGCCGACGGGCGTGAAGGCGTGCAGGCTTTCCTCGAAAAGCGCGCGCCGGTCTTCAAGGGCGAATAGGGAGGTCTCGCGATGAAGTTCCATGATCTTGCCGGCTCGCCCAATACGCGCCGCGTGCGCATCTTCCTGGCCGAGAAGGGCCTCGAGATTCCCACCGTCATGGTCGACATGATGCAGGGCGAGAATCGCACGCCGGAGTTTCTGGAAACCAAGAACTCACTCGGCCTCTTGCCCGTGCTCGAGCTCGACGACGGCAGCTGCATCGCCGAGTCGGTCGCCATCTGCCGCTACGTCGAATCGCAGCAGCCCGAGCCGCCGCTGTTCGGCCGCGACGCCCGCGAGCAGGCGGACGTGGAAATGTGGAACCGGCGCATGGAGCTGGAAATTCTCTATCCGGCGATGCAGACCTTCGTCCATAGCCACAAGATGTGGGCCGGGCGCATGACGCAGATTCTCGACTGGGCCGATGCCTGCCGCGAAAAGATTCGCGAACGCTACGATTGGCTGGACAAGGAATTGGCGGGCCGCGAGTTCATTGCGACCGACGACTACACGGTGGCCGATATCACCGCGCAGTGTGCCGTCCTCATCGCCAAGGGCGTCTGCGACGTGCGCATCGCCGACGACCAGGCCAATCTCGCCGCCTGGTGGGAGCGCGTGACCGCGCGGCCGACGGCGCGAGCCTAAGCATGCCCCATTGCCTCGTCATCGGCGTTGGCGTGGGCACGGGCCTCGCTTGCGCCAAGCGTTTTGCCGCCGGTGGCTATCACGTCTCGATGATCGCGCGCAATGCGGAGCGCCTGCGCGAGCTTGCCGGCGCCGTCGACGGCGGCACGGCCTACCCCGCGGACATCGCCGATCTCGAGGCCTATCGCCACACCTTGCGCCACATCGTCGAAGAGGCGGGCGAGCCCGATGTGATCGTCTACAACGCGGCGCTCGCGACCTTTGCCGACTACACCGCGTTGGACACGGACGACTTCGAGCGGAACTTCCGCGTCAACACCACGGGCCTGCTGGTCACGGCCCAGGAGCTGGCGCCGGCCATGGCCGCACGGGGGACGGGCGCCATCGTGGTTACCGGCAATACCGGGGCGACGCGAGGCCTGCCCGGCTTCGTCGGCTGGTCGCCGACCAAGGCCGCGCAGCGCATTCTCGCCGAATGTTTGGCACGGCAACTGGGACCGCAAGGTGTGCATGTGGCCTATGTGGTGATCGATGCGCTGATCGACATGCCCTTCGCGCAGCGGCGCTTCGGCGACAATCCGGACGAGGTCTTCGCCAAGCCCGAGGAGCTGGCGGACGAGATCTACCACACCGCCCACCAGCCGCGCTCGGCGCGCTCCTTCCTGGTCGAGCTGCGGCCTTTCGGCGAGACCTGGTAGGACCATGCGCAAACCGGGCTCGGTCAGGGCGCTGGAAGAGCTTGGCCGGGTCCGCTTGTCGCGCTCGTTCTACTTTCGCGATTTCCTCCATAGCGAGATCGCCGCGCTGCACGGCCTGGCCAATATTCCAGACGACCCTGAGCTTGCCATCGCCGCCGGCCGGCGGCTGTGCGAAGACCTGTTGGAGCCCCTCAACGCCACCTTCGGCAGACTCGCCATCCGTTCCGCCTACCGCTCGTGCGAGGTCAACGCGCTCGGCAACCGATTGGGGCTCAATTGCGCTGCCAACCGCGCCAATTATGCCCGGCACATATGGGATCGCCGGGACGATAACGGCTACACGGGGGCGATGGCCTGCATCGTCGTGCCCTGGTTCGCCGACCGCTATGCCGCGGGCGCCGACTGGCGCGCCATGGCCTGGTGGATTCACGACCACTTGCCCTATAGCCGGCTGCAGTTCTTCCCCAAGCTGGCGGCTTTCAACATCGCCTGGCACGAACGCCCGGAACGGCGCATCACCAGCTACATCGCGCCACGCGGCCTGCTAACCAAGCCGGGCATGGCCAACCACGGCGGCAGCCATCAAGATCACTATGCTGATTTCCCGGCAGGCGTTTCTCTGGCCCGGGAACGGACGGGATCAGTCGAATAGCTTGTCGATGTCGTCCTGGCTGACGCCCTTGCCTTCGAGCGCCGGGCCCTCCAGGACCTCGCCCTCCGGCGTGTCGTCTGCCTTTCCGAGCAGAGGCTCCTTGGACAGCGCTTCCGGGCCCCAGATATCGACCATGGAGGCAAGCTTGTCGTTCATGAACTTGAGCTCCTCCACCACCTTGCCGATGCGCTGGCCGGTGATGTCCTGGAACGAGCAGGCTTCGAAGAGGCCCATATTGTTGGCCGATACCTCATCGATCTTGGCGATCAGGCCGTCATCGCCGAGGCCGGCGCGCACCTCGCCGAGCAGGGCTTCGTTGCTTTCGACGGTCGACATGATGGTGTCGGTGGCCTTTTCCGTCGCCTCGACAATGGCATCCAATTGATCGCCCATTTTTTCGAAATGGTGATCCTCTTCCGCCGGGTGATGGATGGCGGCGATTTCGGACCTGACCCGCTGGATATAATGAAAAAGGCCGGTGAGCTCTTTTTTCAATTCCTGATTTTCGTCTTGCGCACTCATGACGCGCCCTTCCTTGATCCCGTCCTTAACGAATAAGTTGTTACGAAAAGATTGAATTTAAAGGTTATATTTCAATAGACTATATTTCAATAGACATGTCATGACGCGCAAATTTCCATGCTATTGGCTGCATATATGAATTATTCTCAAGTGAAAATTGTAATTTTGGCTTCGTCCGTGTCTATTTCTTGCCACCGGGGTTCAATTTCTGCATCGCCAGGGCGCACAGGCGCTGTTTGGTGTCGTCGTCCAAATCGTCCAGCAGCCTCGATTGAACATTATGCACGGCCAGTGCCTGCTCGATAAGCTTGCGGCGGTCGGCGGGCATCAGCTTGCCGGTCATTTGATCCGATTGCAGCGCCGCCTTGGCCTGTTCCAGCCGTTCGCCGGCATCCAGCGGCTTGGCGCGCGGCTTCGGCGCGGCGGGGATATCATCGAGAATAATGCCTCGCGGCGGCGAATCCGGCGATGCCTGGCTGCTCCCGCTTTCGGCGGCGGCAGATTGGCGTGCCGCCTTATTCTTGGCAGAGCGTTTCTTAGCGCCGCCGGCCTTGGCTTTTTGAGCTTTGGCTTTTGACTTGGCTTTTGATTGGGCCTTGCCTTTCTTGGCCTTATCGCCCTTTTTTTTTGAAAATATGTCGAACATCACTGCCGTTTTCCGTGGTTCCAGTTCGCCCTGGCATAAGCAATTACGCTCGATTGCCGGGTTCGCTAGCGCGAATCTAGCCTGTATGCGGCCATCCAGCCATTGATTTTCGTCCCAATCAATTGACAAAATCCAACGCGGAATATGCACCGGGCGTTGAGATTGCGCCAACGCAGGTCAAACCTGTCACAAAAAGGTCAAAAGTTTCAATGCATTATTGCGTGACACCCTAAATGGAAATGGGTGAATATCTGGTGAAGCTGGGTTTCTAGAAATAAGAAGTACGCAAATGAGACGCCACCGCGCCGCACGCATAGTTTCCACCCTGGGACCGTCAAGTTCGACGCCGGAAGTAATCCGCGCGCTGTTCGAGGCGGGCACCGACGTTTTCCGCTTGAATTTCAGTCACGGAACGCACGCCGAGCACAAGGCGCGTTATGACATCGTGCGCGCCCTGGAAGCCGAGTTTTCCCACCCGGTTGGCGTTATCATCGACCTGCAGGGCCCGAAAATAAGGGTAACGACATTTGCCGCCGGCGCCGTCGATTTGGCCGCCGGCGCGGCGTTCCGGCTCGACGCGGCGGATAATGAGCAAGGAACCGCCAGCCGCGTGGCAATCACCAACCCGGAAATCTTCGCTTCCCTGGAAGCCGGGCATTCGCTTTTGCTCGATGATGGAAAGATCCGGCTCCGGGTTATCGAAGCGGGCAAGGATTTCGCGGAAACCGAGGTTGAAGTCGGCGGCGAGTTGTCCGATTCAAAGGGGCTGAATATTCCGGGTTCGCTTCTGGCTCTGTCGGCGCTGACGCCCAAGGATCGGCGCGATCTGCAATACGGGCTCGATCTCGGCGCCGATTGGGTGGCGCTTTCGTTCGTGCAACGGCCCGAGGACGTCGCCGAGGCGCGCAAGCTGGTCGGCGGGCGCGCCGGTATCCTGGTGAAAATGGAAAAACCGCTGGCCATCCAGCATCTCGATCAGATTGTCGAATTGGCCGATGCGGTGATGGTGGCGCGCGGCGATCTTGGCGTCGAAGCGCCGCCCGAGGACGTGCCCGGCCTGCAAAAGGAAATTATCGACAAGGCGCGCGAGGCCGGCAAGCCGGTGATCGTCGCGACGCAAATGCTGGAATCCATGATCCACGCGCCGACGCCGACGCGCGCCGAAGCCTCGGACGTCGCCACCGCCGTGTTCGAGGGCGCCGATGCGCTCATGCTGTCGGCGGAAACGGCGGCCGGCGAATATCCGGTGGAGGCGGTCGCCATGATGGACCGCATCATCCGCCGCATCGAAGGCGACGGATCATACAACGTGACCAGCGGCTTTGACCGGCGCGGGCAGAGCGGCAGCGACGCCGATGCCATCACCGCCGCGGCGCGCCAGGTGGCGAGCGGTGTCAACGCCGCCGCCATCGTGACCTTCACCACCACCGGCTCGACGACGCTGCGCGCCGCGCGCGTCCGGCCCGATGTCCCGATTTTGGCGCTGACGCCGGAACTGGCCACGGCGCGCCGGCTGATCCTCGCCTGGGGGGTGCACCCGGTGCATACCGCCGATGTCGGCGGCTTCCCGGAAATGGTCGATAAGGCGACGGCCATCGCCCGCTCCGAGGGCTTCGCCGAGACCGGGCAACGGCTGGTGGTCACCGCCGGCCTGCCCTTCGGAACCCCGGGTGCGACCAATGTGCTGCGTATCGTTTGGGTGGATTGACGCTTAGGCGCTAACTATCGATTAATACCACCCTGCACAGATAAACACCCATTGTGATCTTCTTTCCCGTTC
>CAZVDW010000110.1:0-5166 GCA_964625645.1 uncultured Rhodospirillaceae bacterium | reverse complement strand
AGGACTCGAACCTTGGACCCGCTGATTAAGAGTCAGCTGCTCTACCAACTGAGCTATGCGCCCACAACGGGAGCGCCCCTATAGCAAATGTGTCGGGGGGTGTCGATAGGCTGTGGGCGGTTGTTTGGCGCCTGCGTCAATCTTCCTCGCCGTGGCGGCCGATGGCGAGGTCGCGGTTGGCGTGGACGCAGAGCAAGAGGCCGAGGGCGACCATCACGGTCATGGTCGCGGTGCCGCCATAGGAGATCAGCGGCAGCGGCACGCCGACCACGGGCACCAGGCCGGTGACCATGGCGACGTTGATGAAGACATAGAGGAAAATCGTCGTCGTCATGCCATAGGCGAGCAGGCGGCCGAACTGGTTTTGGCTGCGCAGCGCGATGGCCACGCCATAGGCGAAGACAAGGCCGTAGAGCAGCAGCAGCACGCCGCCGCCGGCCAGCCCCATCTCCTCGGCCAGCATGGTGAAGATGAAGTCCGTATGGCGCTCGGGCAGGAAGCTGAGGTGGCTCTGGGTGCCGGCCAGATAGCCCTTGCCGAAGAGCCCGCCCGAGCCCAGTGCGATCTTCGACTGCAATATGTGATAGCCGGCGCCGAGGGGGTCGTTCTCGGGGTTGAGGAAGGTCAGCAGGCGGCGGCGCTGATAGTCGTGCAGGAACTGCCAGGCAAGGGGGGCGGCGGCGGCGGCCAGGGCCAGCAGCGAGCCCAGCATCCACCAGCGCACGCCCGCCACCATCAGCAGCGTGGCGGCGGCCAGCAGCAACAACATGGCCGTGCCGAGATCGGGCTGCAGCAGCACCAGGCCTGCCGGCAGGCCGATCAGCGCCAGCGGCGGCGCGAGCACCATGGGCCGGCGCATCTCCTCGGCCCCGCGGCTGTGGAAATAGCGTGCCAGGGCCAGCACCATGGCCACCTTCATCACCTCGGACGGTTGCAGGCGGAAGAGACCGAGGTCGATCCAGCGCTGGGCGCCCATGCCGATGGTGCCCATCAGCTCCACCCCCAGCAGCAGCAGCAGCGCGCCGCCATAGATCAGATAGGCCCAGCGCAGCCAGAAGCGCAGGTCGATCAGCGCCACCACCAGCGCCACACAGAGCCCGACGCCGAAGCGCACGCCCTGGCGCCAGGCCCATGGCTCGATGCTGCCGTTCGCCGCCGAGACCAGCATGGCGAAGCCGATCGCGGCGAGGGTGGCGACAAGCCAGACCAGCGGCCAGTTGAGCCCCAGCAGACGGCTGACGAGGGAAATCCGGGGCGCCCGCAGCCCGCCGCCACCTACCCCCCCGGCCAGGGCCATCGCCTCAGGCCTCCTGGTCGGCCGCCGGGGCGGGCGTGGGCGGTGTCAGGGCGGGACGGGCGGAGTCGCGGCGCTGGGCTTCGGCCAGGATGTCGCGCGCCATCGGCGCCGCCGCCGTCGAGCCGCCGCCGCCATGCTCGATCACCACGGCGCAGGCATAGCGTGGCGCGTGCAGCGGCGCGTAGCCCACGAAAAGGGCGTGGTCGCGATGCTTCCAGGGCCGGTCCTCGTTGCGCGTGATGCCGGCATCGCGCTCGGCCTTGGTGATGCGGCGGACCTGGCTGGTGCCGGTCTTGCCGGCCATGGCCAGGGCCTCGTCCTCGATGCGCGCGCCATAGGCGGTGCCGCGGCGGTGGTTGACTACCGCGGTCATGCCTTCGCGCACCAGGGCGAGCGCGCTGTCGCGAATGTCCAGCTTGCCCGGCCGCTCGGGCCAATCCGACAGGTCCGTGCCGTTGTCCTGGCGCACCGCCTGGGTCAGGCGCGGCGTGATCGCCAGCCCACCATTGGCGACGCGGGCGCACATCACGGCGAGCTGCAGCGGCGTGGTCAGCACGAAGCCCTGGCCGATGCCCGCATTGAGGGTCTCGCCCTGGTGCCATTTGGTGCCCCAATTGGCGAGCTTCCAGGCCGGCGTCGGAATCAGGCCGCCGGCCTCGCTCGGCAGGTCGACGCCGAGGCGGCTGCCCAGCCCCAGCTTGTGCGCGGTCTCGGCGATACGCTTGATGCCCACCTTCAGGGCAATGTCGTAGAAATAGACATCGCAGCTCTGGGACAGCGCCTCGACCATGCCGAGCCGGCCATGGCCGCCGCGCTTCCAGCAATGGAAGCGGCGGTTGCCAAGCTTCATGTGACCCGGGCAATAGACGTTGTGCCCGGCACTCACCATGCCCGATTCAAGCGCTGCCAGCGCCACCGCCAGCTTGAAGGTGGAGCCCGGCGGATATTGGCCGCTGACCGCCTTGTTGATGAGCGGCGCGCGGGGGTTGTCGACCAGCTCGCGCCATTGCCCGTGGGTCAGGCCCTGGTTGAACAGGTTGGGATCGAAGGACGGTGTCGAGGCCAGGGCCAGCACCGCGCCATCGCTGACGTCGAGGACCACGGCGGAAGCGCTTTCGGCGGCCAGGCGGTCGGCGGCAAAGGCTTGCAGGCCCTGGTCGAGGGTGAGCTGCACGTCGGCCCCGGCGCTGCCCTCGCTGCGGTCGAGCTCGCGGATGATGCGGCCATGGGCGTTGACCTCGACCTGCTGGCTGCCGGCCCGGCCGCGCAGGTTGAGGTCGTGGATCTTCTCGACGCCGTTCTTGCCGATGCGGAAGTCGGGCAGCTCGAGCAGCGGGTCGCCGGTCAGCTCTTCGGGTGCCACCGCCGCCACATAGCCCAGCACATGGGCCAGCGAGGCGGCTTGCGGATATTGCCGCAGGCGCCCCTCGTCGATCGAGACGCCGGGCAGATAGGGCGCGTTGACCTCGATCTCCGCCACCTGCCACCAGGACAGATGCTCGCGCACGGTGATCGGCACGAAGGGGCGCTTGCGCGCGATCTCGCTCAAGATTCGCTCGCGCTCGCTGGCCTCGAGAGGCACGAAGTTGGCCAGGGAATCGAGCACGGCGGCGGTCTCGCGGGCCTGTTCGGGCACCATGACCAGGCGATAGTTCTGCCTGTTGCCCGCCAGCTCGATGCCGAAGCGGTCGAGGATGCGGCCCCGTGGCGGTGCCAGCAGGCGCAGGTTGATGCGGTTCTCGTCCGCCAGCACCCGGTATTTCGGCGCCTCGACCACTTGCAGGTAGTAGAGGCGGCCACCGAGCAGCGACATCAGGGCCAGCTTGCCGGCGCCGAGCATGGCGGCGCGGCGGCTGAAACGGCGCCGCCTGTCGGCGTCCTCGCGCTTCATCGCGGCGCGGCCGGCAGGGGCTGCAGCAACTCGCGCAGGATGACGCCGAAGGGCAGCGCAATCACCGGATACAGCGCCATGGTCAGCAGCGCCTGGAAGATGGCCGGCGCCAGGGGCAGGGTTTGCAGATGATAGAGAGAGGCGACCAGCCAGCCGAAGGCCTGGGCGACGACCACGAGGGCCGAGAACCCGGCCCAGACCACGGCGATGGTCTTGCCGTGGAAGAAGCGCCGCTGGCTGGCGGCAAGCCCCTGAAGCGCGAGCAGCACGATGGCGCCACCGCCGAGCGGCGCGCCGCTCAGGGAATCGTGCACGATGCCGATCGCGAAGGTCGCCACCAGTGGCATCAGGTCACCGCGATAGACCGTCCAGTAGAAGATGCAGATCATCGGCAGGGTGGGCATGATCTGGCCGAGGCCCGGCGGGCCGAGCGGTAGTGCGCAAACCAGTGTCAGCAGCAGCGCCAGGCTTACCGGCAGGGCGGCGCGCAGGCCCGATTCCGCACGATGCCAGAGGTCGGGCTCGCCCCTCATGGCGTGACTTCTTCCGCTGTGGGCGCGGCCGGTTCCGGCAGCGCCTCGAAGCGCGGTCCCTGCCAGGCGATCAGGCGGACATATTCGATGCGCCCGAGGTCGGCCAGGGGCTGCACGCGGACGACACCGTCAGTGATCGCAGAGACCACGCCCACCGGCAGGCCGGGCATCAGCACGCCGCCATGGCCGGAGGTCACGACGCGGGCGCCGATGGCGACCTGGGCGTCGCGCGGCAGGAAGGCGAGGCGTGCGGTCTCGGTGTTGTCGCCGCTGAGAACGGCACGCTGGCGGGTCGATTCGATGACCACCGGGATGCGCGAATTGAGGTCCGTCACCAGCAGCACGCGCGAGGCCCGGCGGCCGACCTCGACGACCCTGCCGACCATGCCTTGGCCGGTGATCGCCGCCTGGCCCTGGACGATGCCGTCGACGGCGCCGACATTGGCCAAGAGGGTGCGCACATAGGCGTTGCCCGAGTCGCCGATCACCCGCGCCGTGACGAAGCTCGGGCGGGATTCGACGCGCAGATTGAGCAGGCCGCGCAAGGCCGCGTTCTCGGCCTCCATGCGCCGCGCCACCAGCTCCCAGCGCTTGAGGCGGTCGATGGCCTGGTGCAGCGCCGCGTTCTCCTCGCGCAGCGCCAGCATGCCGTCGATCTCGGCGACGATGCGGTTGCCGGATTCGACCGGGCGAGAGAGGGCGTCGAGGATGGGCTCGGCGGTGTCGACGACGCCGTTGCGCAAGACCACCGCGCTATCCGGGTCGACCTTGCCGACAATCATCAAGGCTATCGCGGTCATCAGCAGGAGAAACAGGCCGAAGCGATGCGCCAGCGCCCTGACCGGCACCGCCACGCTAATGAGGCTTCCCGCATTCCGCCTCGCCATGACCCCCTTCTACCCGCTGATGATTTCTACGCTATTTATAGACTCGATATCCTCAAAAAGCCAAGGGTTTCTGCGCTAATAGGCGTTGTGCAGCACATGTTTTAGGGTCTTCATCTCCTCCAGCGCGCGGCCGGTGCCGAGCGCCACACAGGTGAGCGCTTCCTCGGCGATGGAGACGGGCAGGCCAGTGGCATGGCGCAGCACGTGATCGACATTGCTCAACAGGCCGCCGCCGCCGGTCAGCATGATGCCCTTGTCGACGATATCCGCGGCAAGCTCGGGCGGCGTGTTCTCCAGCGCCACCTTCACGGTCTCTATGATGGCGCCGACCGGCTCGGCCAGGCTTTCGGCGATCTGGCGCTCGCTGATGACGATTTCCTTGGGCACGCCGTTCATCAGGTCGCGGCCCTTGATCTCCATGACCTGGCCGTTGCCGTCTTCCGGCGGCATGGCGCTGCCGATGACCATCTTGATCTTTTCCGCCGAGGATTCGCCGATGAGCAGATTGTGGTTGCGGCGAATGTAGCCGATGATGGCCTCGTCCATCTTGTCGCCGCC
>CAZVDW010000109.1:0-7114 GCA_964625645.1 uncultured Rhodospirillaceae bacterium | reverse complement strand
GTCGGCGCCTTCAGCCGGGTCGAAGGCGCGACGACCGAATTCGTGCCGTTGCTGACCTCGTCCGAGATGGCGATGCTGTTCGAGCGCGTGCAGATCCAGTTCGCGCCCAATCCGGAGGCCCTGCTTGCCAACTTTGTCGCCAGTGGCGAGCAATACACCCTGGCGGCGCGCATTGCGGGCCCGGCCGGCAGCGCCTTCCCCGACGGCAGGCCCGACGACATCGTGGATACCGGCGTTGAGCATATCGGCGAGTCGCAAGGCGGCATCAACATTATCGTCGTCGCGGATTCCGACATTCTTCACGACCGCAGCTGGGTGCGCGTGCAGCAGTTTTCCGGGCAGAACTATGCCGTGCCGGCGGCTGACAACGGCGCCTTCGTGGTCAACGCGATCGACGTCTTCGCGGGCTCGAGCAACCTGATCGCCCTGCGCAGCCGCGGCGCCGCGTCGCGGCCCTTCGTGGTCGTGCAGGACCTGCAGCGTGAGGCCGAGGACCAGTTCCGCGAGACCGAGCAGGTTCTCGAGGCCCGCATCGCCGAAACCGAGGCCAAGCTCGCCAACATGCAAGGCGGCGAAGCCCCGGGTGGCACCGCGATCCTCAGCGAGGAGCAGACCCAGGCCATTGCCGAGTTCCGCCGCGAGCTGGTCGCCACCCGCAAGGAGCTGCGCGATGTGCAGCTGGCGCTGCGCAAGGATATCGAGGGGCTGGGCTCGCGGCTGGCCTTCCTCAATATCGGCCTGGTGCCGCTGCTCATCGGCGGTATCGCGATCCTGGTATCGTGGGTTCGCCGCCAACGCCGTCGCCGCGCCCATGCCATGGGCTGACGGCCGAGCCATCCCTGAAACACAGCGCCATCCGACGGGAACATCATGAAGAACCGTAGTCTCCTGATCCTGGCAGGCCTTGCCGCAGTGGCGGTCATCGGTGCCGTGATTGCCGTCTCGACACGGGAATCCGCCATCGAGCGTGTGGCCGTCGAAACGGCAATATTTCCGGACCTCGCCTCGCGCATCAACGATGTTGCTGCCGTCGAGCTGACCACGCCCGAAGGCGGCTTCCGCCTGTCGCGCGACGGCCAGAGCTGGGTTGTCGCCGACAAGGCGGACTACCCGGCGCGTGGCGAGCTGGTGCGCGAAATGTTGCTGCAATTGACGGAGCTGACCGCCCTCGAAGCCAAGACGGCGAATCCTGAGCGCCACGCCAAGCTTGGCCTGGCAGCGCCGGATGCCGGCGAAGGCGGCGCCATCAAAGTCGCCTTGCTCGACGGCGATGGCGGCTCGCTGGCCGAATTGATGGTCGGCAACGCGGCGCGCGGGGCGGCGGACCAGCGCTATGTGCGCCGGGGCGGCGATGATCAGACCTGGTTGGTGAAGAGCGAGCTGGATCCCGGCAACGAGGCGTCGGATTGGGTGGAAACCCTGCTCTTGCGCCTGCCGCTGGAGCGCGTGCACACGGTCAGCATCGAGCATCCCGACGGCGAGGTCATCGAGCTGTCGAGAGAGTCCCCGGACGACAGGGACTTCGTGCTCGCCGGCATGCCGGAAGGCGCCAGCTTTTCCTCGCCGAAGATCATCGAGAATATGATCCGCTCCGTCACGGTGATGCGCTTCGACGAAGTCGCCGGGGCGGCCGAGATGCCCGAGCCGGAGGACGGTCCGATCGTGACGCGCTTCGATACCTTTGATGGCCAGACCGTGATCTTCACCATGCACAAATTAGGCGAGAAGACCTGGGTCAGGATCGAGGCGAGTTACGATGCGGCGGCGGTGATTCCCGAGGCCGCGGTGGACCCGGAGGAGGATCCTCTCGAGGCCGCCTTGCCGTTCGATGTCGAGGCGACCGTTGCCGACGTGGTTGCGGTGACCGAGTCCTGGGTCTTCACGCTGCCAGACTTCAAGATCGACCAGCTGAGCAAGCGCTTGAGCGACCTGATCACCATGCCGGTGGCCGATGGCGAGGGCGCGGGCGAGGATGACGAGCCCGGCTTTGCGATTTCCGTCGGCGACCCGACCCGGCCGCCGATCGAGGTCGAGTAGCTTGGCGGTCGATCCGGTCCGGGTCGACTATTTCTCGGATCTGCTGTGCGTTTGGGCCTATGTGGCCGAAGCGCGCGTGCGCGAGATGTGCGAACGGTTCGCGGGCCATGTCGCCGTCGTCGAGCGCCATTGCCCGGTGTTCGGCGATACCGCGACGCGGATCGGCAAAGGCTGGGCCGACCGTGGCGGATATGCGGGCTTCGGCGCTCATGTGCGCGAGGTTGTCGACGGCTTTGGCCATGTTTCGGTCCACCCTGAGCTTTGGCACGATGTGCGGCCGACGACGTCGTCGCAAGCGCATCTCACCCTGAAGGCGGCCCAGCTGGTCGAGCAGCGCCTCGGCTTGGCGCCTGGCCAGCGTGACGGGCTGGTGCGCTTGCCCTCGGCGCACCTCGCCTGGGCCATACGGCTGGCCTTCTTCCGCGATGCCCAGGACATCAGCCACCGCGACGTGCTGGTCGCCTTGGCCGAAGGCGAAGGGCTGCCGCTCTCCGACATCGAGCAAGAGATCGTGACAGGGCGCGCCTTGGCCGGGCTTGCCGAGGATGCGGCGGCGCGCGAGCGCCTTGGCGTCGCCGGCAGTCCGACCTTCATTCTTAACGAAGGGCGCCAGAAACTGTACGGTAACGTTGGCTATCGCGTGATCGAGGCCAATATACAAGAGCTGCTGCGCGAGCCCAGCGCGGGACAGGCGAGTTGGTGTTGAGGGACGGCGCAGCGAACAGGTAAGGGATTTAGCCATGGATGACGTGGTCAAAGAGCCCGCGGAAACCGGCAGAGAAACCGGGACCAAGGCCAAGAAGCCGCCAAGAACAGGCAACGGCAGACGGCGCAAGTCGGCCAAATCGGACGACAAGGCCGACATCGCGCCGTGGCATGCGAGCGCCGAGGCGCGCCACCTGCTGGCCGAGATTCGCCACGATCCGGGAAAGCTCAGGGAGAACTTCCAGAGCGACAGCTATCCCTACAAGACCAAGATGCGCCGCGCCTCCTACGACCGGCACATGGCCTTGCTGCAGGTCGAGCTGCTGAAGGTGCAGAGCTGGGTCAGGGAGAGCGGCGAGCGCATCCTGGTGCTCTTCGAGGGCCGCGACGCGGCCGGCAAGGGCGGCACCATCAAGCGCTTCATGGAGCACCTCAATCCCCGCGGCGCACGCATTGTTGCCTTGGAAAAGCCCAGCGAGCGAGAGCGCGGGAGCTGGTATTTCCAGCGCTATATCGAGCACCTGCCGAGCGCCGGCGAGATCGTCATGTTCGACCGCTCCTGGTACAACCGGGCCGGCGTCGAGCGGGTGATGGAGTTCTGCACGCCCAACGATTACCTCGAATTCATGCGCCAATGCCCCGAGCTCGAGCGCATGCTGGTGAACAGCGGCATTCGCCTCTTCAAGTACTGGTTCTCGGTGACCCGGGAGGAGCAGCACCGCCGCTTCAAGTCGCGCGAGGTCGATCCCCTCAAGCAGTGGAAGCTGAGCCCCATCGACATGGCGTCATTGGGCAAGTGGGACGACTACACCGAGGCCAAGGAGGCGATGTTCTTCTATACGGACACGGCGGACGCGCCCTGGACGGTGATCAAATCGACCGACAAGAAGCGCGCACGCATCAACTGCATGCTGCACTTCTTGAATGGCCTGCCCTATCCGGAGAAGGATACGCACGTGGCGCACATGCCCGATCCGCTGATCGCCGGCTCGTCCTCGCACGTGATCGCCCACAACGAGCACATTCTCGGCGCCACCCTGCGGCCCGGAAACTGACAGGCCTCTACAAGCTGTTTCGGACGATGCGGGCGCCGGCAACGAGTGCCCGCATTTTTTCGCGCGCCAGATAGCGCGGCAGGGCCGAGAAGCCGCAATCAGCCGTCAGCCATAGCCTTTCCGCCGGCACGTGATCGAGACAGAGGCGGATCCGCCCGGCAACGTCCTCGGCACTTTCCAGGCGCCAGTTCTTTACGTCCACGACGCCGGCCGCGATCTCGAAACTGCCGGCCAAATCCGCGAGCAGCCCGACCTCCGCCATTTCCCGGTTGGCGAATTCGAGCACGAGCTGTTCGCAGTCGAGCGCGGCCATGGCCGCCATCAGGCGCCCGAAACGCCGGTCCGCGCGGGGGCGCCCGGCATTGTTGCCGAAGCAGACATGCACCGCCCGGCGTGCGCCGACGCCCTCGAGCACCGCGTTGACCGCAGCCGCGCCATCCTCCGGCGTCAGGCCGTAGGGCGGATGGGGCAGGGAGGGCTCGTCGATCTGGATGAAATCCGCGCCCGCCGCCGCCAGAGCCCGCACCTCGTCGCTGACGATGCGCGTGACCGCGTCGAGGACGGCCGCGCCGCCCACCGCCGCCGCAGCGATAGCGCTGGCGAAGGTCAACGGCCCCGGCAGGGCGACCTTGAGCTGGCGATCGGGAACCAGGGCCTTGAGGGCCACGAAATCCGCCGCCACGCCAAGCCCGGCGGGCGCTGTTGGTGGTGCTTCGGCCGTGAAAGCCGGCGCCATATCGTAGCCGGGAATGCCGAGGCGCCGGCGCGGCGTCTCGCGCCGCAGGCCGTCAAGGCCGTCGAACATGGAAAACACGAACCGCTGGCGCCGCAGCTCGCCGTCGCTGATGACATCGAGGCCGGCCTCGATCTGGTCGCCAACGGCAATGCGAATGGCGTCGTCGTAAAGCTCGGCGATGTCGCCGGCGCCAAAGACGCCGTCGCGAATCTGGCGTTGCGCGGCGATCATCCAGCCGGGCGCGGCATAGCTGCCCACCCCCATGGTCGGCAGCAAAGGCAGATCGGGCATCATCGGGGCTCCAATAGGGGGGCGCTAGCCGGGCCGACGATAGCGGCCGAGCCCGCCGCGGGCAATAAGTGGTATTAGGGCTTGAAATACGCGTATACCGAGTCTAGAATTAGAAAAATAATCGTAATACGAGTCTTTTGGTGGTCTGCCGCAAGTAGCGCCTTGTCGCCAAGGCCGGTGTTTCGAAAGGCACCGGCGCCGGTCGGCTTACGCCTCGCGGTTGGCCAGGAAAAACAGGAGGGAACCGTGGAGATCAGACGACCGCAAACGCGCGAAGAATACATCCTGGGGCTGGAATTGGCGGCCCCGAGTGCGGCACTTATGTCGCTGGCCCCGAGCGAGCTGGTGTTGGCCGATGACAAGCCAACCGCCTTCGTCGATGCCGGCAGCACGGTGTCGTTCATTTCCGGCATTCCCGTCGAGCGCCAGCAGGACGTGCTCAATGCGACCTTGCTGGCACAGCTTGCCGCCAACAAGAAATTCGACCGGGAGAAGGCGACCGAGCAGTGGTACGGCTATTACCGCGAGGTTCTCGAAAACGTCGGCTGGGTGCTCCAGAGCTTCAGCTTCGCACGCTACGAGGAGTCGGGCGTGACCCTGAAGATGGACAAGGCGGCACTGGAGATCATCGCCGCCATCGCCTCGGGCAACGAGGCCGCGGTGCTCACGTCCACTTTGGATGCCCTGTCCAAGCTCGACCCCGGTGACCCGGCATTTACCTTGTTCGATGCCAACGGCTCCAGCGGCGAGGGCGGCAATTTCCAACTTGGGACGTGCTCGGCGGATCCGAGTGGAAATGTCTCCATGGCGCTCGGCGCCTTCTATTTCGAGACCACCGTGCACCAAGGCCGATTCCTGTTCTGGTCCTGGGAGACCAAGGATATCAACCTGTACACCGGTGGCCAGAACGTGGTGCTCAACGAGCAAATCTACGCCACCGTCCGCCAATTGGTGATCGACAAGCTTGGCGACCGCGCCAAGACGTTTGTCGCCGGCCTCGATATCTGAGGCCTAGGACATTAACGAGGACCCGGCGAGACGGTGTCTCGCCGGGTCTGTTAACCGGCTGGTGCCGGCGGCAGGAATCGAACCCGCAACCTATCGCTTACAAGGCGATTGCTCTACCATTTGAGCTACGCCGGCACGAGAGCGTTTCATGGTGGGTTGGAACTGGTTTGACCGGTCTCAGCGCCGCCCTGGCTAGGCGCGCGTCGCCGCGCGGTGTGGTGCCATCGGGCAAGACGCGCAACGACGCCAGGGCGCCGCCGAGGCCGGCCCGCGGTGGGCCAAGGAGGCTTTTCGGATGCGTCGCGACGCTTGGCCGATGCCAGACATCGCCCGGCCCGCCGCTCCTACCCGAAAAGCCACCTTGACCCATCAAACCGTTTCCAACCCACCATGAAACGCTCTAGGCCGCGGACGATACTCTCGACGGCTTACGGCGACAAGCGGACGAGCTCGTAAAGCGCCGCCGCCGCGGCGGCCGAGACATTGAGGCTTTCCACCGCGCCGCCGATCGGCAGTCGCGCCAGCTCGTCGCAGGCCTCGGCCGTCAGCCGGCGCAAGCCGGCGCCCTCGGCTCCCAGCACCAGCGCAGAGCGTTTCGGTGGTGCGGCCTCGGCCAGGCTGCGCTCGGCATCCGCATCGAGGCCCAGGACCCAGAACCCGGCCTCGGCGATCTGGCCGAGCGCGCGCGCGAGGTTGGTCACCCGCACCAGCGGCAGTCTTTCCAGCGCCCCGGAGGCGGCCTTGGCCATGGCGCCGGATTCCGCCGGGGCGTGGCGGCGCGGCACGATGACAGCGGCGGCGCCGAAGGCCGCGGCCGAGCGCAATACGGCACCGACATTGCGCGGATCGCTGACCCTGTCGAGCGCCACCAGGGGCGCTTGTGCGCCGAGCACGGGTGCCAGCTCGGCCACGGGCAAGGGTTCCACCAGCGCCGCGAAGCCCTGGTGCACCGCGTCCCTGGGCAGTTGTCCGGCAAGCGCTTCGGCGCTGACGATGTCGGCCCCGTCGAGCGGCTCGCCCGGCGTGGTCAGCAACGTCATCACGCGGCGTTGCGGGTTGGCGACGGCAGCAGCTACGGCGTGGCGCCCATAGAGCCAATAGGGGCCGCCCGAGGCGCCGCTTTCCGGCGCCTGGCGGCGGTTATGCTTGCGGCGTTTGCGTGCGGCCATGGCGGAACCTACCGTCCCCGCCACGGCGCGACAACGGGGCTGTCGCCAATCCGGTTGACAAGCCCAGGCGAATGTCGATAGTCCGCTCGTTCGCCCGACGGCCCTGACAACCG
>CAZVDW010000108.1:0-1684 GCA_964625645.1 uncultured Rhodospirillaceae bacterium | reverse complement strand
ATCAGGGCCGTGCGGCCCCTGTCGTCCGCCGCGTCCACCGCCGCGCCACGCTCGATGAGAAGCCGCATCACCGGCGCCTGGCCGTAGCCCGCGGCCCACATCAGCGCCGTCAGCTCATGGCCATAGCGCGCATCCGCCGCGGCGCCGGCGTCGAGCAATCGCCGCACGATCGCCACCGAGCCATTGCCGGCGGCGTAGACGATGGCCGTCTTGCCGGAATTGTCTTCGCGCTCGGGCCGCGCTCCGGCCGCGAGCAACAGTGCCACGATCTCCTCGTCGCCGTTGAAGGCGGCGGTGTTGATCGGGGTCATCCGATTGAGATTGCCGAGGTCCGCATCGCCGCCGGCCGCCAGCACCGCTTTGACGGTCTCGACATCGCTGCTGCGCACGGCATACAGCAAGGGCGTGTTGCCGATACGGTTGCGCGCGGCCACGGAGGCGCCGTCGGTCAGCAGGGCCCGCACCGCCGCCACGTCGCCGTCACGCGCGGCATCGAACAAGGCGAAGTTCTTGTCGCGCGTGCCCTGGGCCCCGGCGGCATTGGCCATGGCCAGGAAGGCGCAAAGGAATAGCGGAACGAGTCTCACGATGGCTCTCCTCTCACTCGGCGTCAGTATAGCGCAGCAGATCGGCGAACAGGGCCGGGTCGTTGATCACCCGTGGCACCTTGTGCTGGCCGCCGAGCTTGCCGCGGCTTTTCATCCAGGCGGCGAAGCTGCCGTGCGGGACCGGGCGCAGGCGCGGGGCATCGAGGCCGAAGCCTTCGGCGCGGTGGGCGGCGTAGTCCTCGTTGGTCTCGCAGAGATGGCTGTCGAGCACAGTGGCGAACTGCTCCAGCCGTTCGGGCTCGGGAGGGGTGTCGAACTCGACCACGTAGAGGTGGCCGCCGCGGGCTGAGTCGTCATTCGGGAACAGGCTGCCGACGGCGTAGTCGGTGACGCTGGTGGTGATGGCGTGCGCCGCGTCGGCTATGGCCGCCTCGATCTCCTCGCCGATCAGGTGCTCGCCGAACGCCGACAGCATCTGGGCGGTGCGCCCGGTCATGAGGATGCGCGGCGGTGAGCGGTCGACCAGCCGCACCATGTCGCCGACCACATAGGCCCAAAGCCCGGCGCAGCTCGAGACCACGAGCGCATAGTCGACGCCAAGCTCGGCATTGGCGACCCAGTGGCGCGTCGGGTCGGCGCTGTCGAGCTCGTCCACGGGCACCAGCTCGTAGAACAGGCCGTGGTCGAGATTGAGCCGCATGCCGTCGCCGTCGCCACGGTCGGCGCTGGCGAAAAAGCCCTCGCTGGCGGGGTAGACCTCACGCGTCTCGGCGCCACTGTTTTCAAGCAGTTGCGCGAAGCGGTCACGGTATGGCCCGAAGTTCACACCGCCGTGGATAAGAAGCTCGAAACTCTCGTTCAACATGTTGATGTGAAACGAGTTTTCTCCCTTCAATTCAGCCAGTCTCTCAAAGAAGATCAACATCCAGCTCGGCACGCCGCCGATGGCGCGGATGTCGGCTTTGAGGGCCGCGTGGGCGAAGCGATCGATCTTCTCCTCCCAGTCGGAAATCGCTTCGAGATGGCGCGGCGGGAAGGCGCGCAGGCGGGCCCAACAGGGCATGGTGCGCGCCGCGATGCCGCTGAGGTCGCCGCTGAGCACGCCCGGCGCCTGCGCCACCAGATCGACGCTGCCG
>CAZVDW010000107.1:0-11360 GCA_964625645.1 uncultured Rhodospirillaceae bacterium | reverse complement strand
TCAATGTTCCCGGTATAAATGCCTTCGACGCGAACGGTCTTTATATTCACAATTGTGGCGAACAGCCATTGCCAAGCTATGGAGCGTGCCTGCTTGGTTCGGTAAACCTTGCGCGGTTGGTGCATGCGCCATTCAGCGACGATGCGAAGATCGATTCCGGCGAGCTCGAGGACTTGGTCACGGTGGCTGTGCGCATGCTCGACAACGCCATCGACATTTCGCGTTATCCCTTGCCCGAGCAGGAGCGGGAGGCGGTTGCCAAGCGCCGCATCGGGCTTGGCATCACGGGTCTCGCCGATGCCTTGATCATGTGCGGCGCGCGCTATGGCGGTGCCAAGGCGGTGGCGCTCACCGAGCAGTGGATGGAGGCGTTCCAGCGCGCGGCCTATCTGGCGTCCGCAGGCTTGGCGGCAGAGAAGGGGGCCTTTCCCTTGTTCGATGCCGAGGAGCATCTTGCCGGTGCCTTCGTGGCCGGACTGGAGCCGGAGTTGCGCCAGGCCATCGCCGACCACGGCTTGCGCAACGGCGTCATCACCTCCGTGGCGCCGACCGGCACCGTCTCGCTGCTCGCCGACAATGTTTCGTCGGGCATCGAGCCCATCTATGCCTTCACGTTCCAGCGCACCATGCTGATGCCCGACGGCAGCAGCCGCTCGCTGGCCGTGAGCGATTACGCCTATCGCCTCTATCGCGAGATGTTCGGCGAGCAGGCGGCGCTGCCGCCGGCTTTCGTCGATGCCCAATCGCTGGGGCCGGCCGACCATCTGATCATGCAGGCGACGGTGCAGCGCTATATCGATAGCGCCATATCGAAGACCATCAACTGCGCCGAGGCGATTTCGTTCGAGGATTTCGCATCCGTTTACGAGCGCGCCTACGAGCTGGGCTGCAAGGGCTGCACCACCTATCGCCCCAACGCCATTACCGGCGCGGTGCTGGAGGCCGGCGAACACAGCCACGCCGACGATCAGGCCGAGCTGCCGCTCGAATCGCTATCGGTGCGCCCGGCCGACGAATTCGATGCCGGTGCCGCCGCCGCCATGACGCAGCCACTTGACCGGCCCGAGGAGCTGCCCGGCAGCACCTACAAGCTACGCTGGCCGGAGAGCGAACATGCCCTCTACATCACCATCAACGATATCATCCAGGATGGCCGCCGCTGTCCCTTCGAGATCTTCGTCAATTCCAAGAACATGGAGCACTACGCCTGGACCGCCGGGTTGATGCGCATGATCAGCGCCGTCTTTCGCCGTGGTGGCGATGTCTCCTTCGTGGTCGACGAATTGAAGGCGGTGTTCGATCCGCGCGGCGGCCAATGGATGGGCGGCGCCTATGTGCCGTCCCTGCTGGCCGCCATCGGCGATGTCATCGAGCGCCACATGATCGCGATCGGCTTTCTCGCCAAGGCGCCGGCCGGAGAGGGCGCGCCGCCGCTGGCCGCGCCGTCGCGGGCCTGCCCGCGCTGTGGCGGCCGCACCCTGGTGCGCCAGGAAAATTGCGACAACTGCACCGCCTGCGGCTATTCGAAGTGCGATTGATTTATGTCAAGGCGGCGGCAGGCGGCATCCCCCATTGTCTGCTCACGACGAAGGAACAAGACCCTACCTTCGCGATGAAGCCGCCGGGCGTCCCCTCACTCCCCCTTCCCCCAACCCGGCGGCTTCTCTACCCCCTCAGCGCAGCGATACAGTAGACAAGGCGGACAGCAGCTCGTCGAAATGCCCGATCAGGGCATCGGCGCCAAGCTCCGCCGGGGCGATGCGCGTATAGCCGAAACTCACCACCACCACGGGCACGCCGGCATTGCGTGCGGCGCCCACGTCCGTGGCGCTGTCCCCCACCATCACCGCGGCGTCGCGGCTGCCGCCGGCACGGCTGATCGTCTCCAGCAAATGCAGCGGGTCGGGCTTGCGCACCGCCAGGCTGTCGCCGCCGAGCACGCTGGCAAAGAAGTGGTCGAGACCGAGGTGGGCGAGAATGGTCTCGCTCATGGCCGCCGGCTTGTTGGTGCAGATGGCGAGCCGGAGGCCGGCTTCGCGCAATCTCTCCAGCGCCACGACGACGCCATCGAAAGCGACGGTATTTTCCGTCAGGCAATCTTCGTAATGGGCCAGGAACGAATCACGTAACACCAGCGGCAGGCCATCGTCCCAGGGACGGCCCGCGGCGGCGAAGCCGCGTTCGATCATCTTGACGGCACCGTCGCCCACCATGTGGCGCACCGCCGCCGCGCTGACTGGCGGCAGGTCCTGCTCAGCCAGCACCCGGTTGAGCGCCTCGGTGAGGTCCGGAGCGCTGTCGATCAATGTGCCGTCGAGGTCGAAGACGATGGTGGTGGGCTTGTGCATTGCTCCATCCCTTATATCTTGTAGTCATGACCGACAAGACCTCTCCCGCGCTGGCCGTCGTGGTGCTTGCTGCTGGCAAGGGCACGCGCATGCGCTCGGCCTTGCCGAAGGTGCTGCATCCGCTTGCCGGCTTGCCCCTGGTCGGCCACGTGCTGGCGACCGCCGAGGCGCTGGCGCCGGACTGTCGGGTGGTGGTGGTGGGGGCCGGTGGCGAGGCGGTGGCGGAAGCGGTCGCGCCCTGGCCGAGCGTGGTGCAGGCGCCACAGCAGGGCACCGGCCACGCCCTGATGCAGGCGGGTGACGCACTCAGGGGCTTCACGGGCGATGTGCTGGTGCTCTACGGCGATACGCCTTTGCTCGAGGCGGAAACCCTGGGCGCACTGCTCGAAGCCCGCCGCAAGGCCGCCGCGGCGACTGCCGTGCTTGGGTTTCGCCCCGCTGACCCCGGCCTCTATGGGCGTCTGGTCTGCGACGCTGACGGCGCTCTCGAACGCATTGTCGAGGCCCGCGAGGCCGATGCCGCGACGCTGGCGCTCGATCTTTGCAATTCCGGTGTCATGGCGGTCGACGGTGAGGCCTTGCCGGGCCTCTTGGCGCGGCTCGACAACGCCAATGCCAAGGGCGAGTACTACCTCACGGACATCGTTGCCATCGCCGCCGCCGACGGTCGCCAATCCGTGATGGTCGAGGCGTCGGAGGACTCCCTGCTCGGAATCGACAGCCGTGCCGACCTGGCGCTGGCCGAGGCCGAGATCCAGACCCGCCTGCGCGCCCGCGCTCTGGCCGCCGGCGTCACTTTGACCGACCCGGCCAGCGTCTTCTTCAGCCACGACACCGTGTTGGCGCGGGATGTGAGCGTCGGCCCGAACGTGGTCTTCGGTCCCGGCGTGCGCATTGGCGAGGGCGCCGAGGTCCTGCCGTTCTGCCACCTCGAAGGGGTGGAGGTCGCGGCGGCTGCGCGCGTCGGTCCCTTCGCCCGCCTGCGCCCGGGAACGCGCCTCGGCGAAGGCGCACGGATCGGCAATTTCGTCGAGACCAAGGCGGCCGAGATCGCCGCCGGGGCGAAAGTCAACCATCTGAGCTATATCGGCGATGCCAGCGTCGGCGTAGGCGCCAATATCGGCGCCGGCACCATCACCTGCAATTACGACGGCTTCGCCAAGCATCGCACGGAAATCGGTGCCGGCGCCTTCATCGGCTCGAACACGGCCCTGGTGGCGCCGGTCAACATCGGCGATGGCGCCATGGTGGGGGCGGGCAGCACCGTGACCAAGGATGTCGAGGCCGATGCCCTGGCCGTGGCACGTGGTGCGCAGCGCGATATCCCCGGCGGTGCTGCGCGCTTTCGCCGCCAGCGAAAGGACTGAGCCGTGTGCGGCATCATCGGCGCCGTCGGCACGGCCGAGGCCACACCGCTGCTGCTCGACGGCCTGCGGCGGCTGGAATATCGCGGCTACGATTCGGCCGGCATCGCCACCCTGGTGGGCGGCGGCATCGCGCGCCGCCGCGCCGAGGGCAAGCTCTCGAACCTGTTGGCCGAGATCGAGGCGGCGCCGCTTGCCGGCACCATCGGCATCGGCCATACGCGCTGGGCGACCCACGGCGCACCCAACACCGACAATGCCCACCCCCATGCCAGCCCGCGGGTGGCGGTGGTCCATAACGGCATCATCGAGAATTTCCAGGCCCTGCGCCAGGAGCTCGCCGCCGCCGGCCACGTCTTCGACACCGAGACCGATACCGAGGTCGTGGTGCATCTGCTGACCGCGGAACTCGACGGCGGCGCCAGCCCGGAAGCGGCCACCGCGGCCATGCTGGCGCGGGTCGAAGGGGCTTTCGCCTTCGGTATTCTCTTCGCCGGTGAGGACGATTTGCTGGTCGGCGCGCGGCGCGGCAGTCCGCTGGCCGTCGGCTTCGGCGATGGCGAGATGTATCTCGGCTCCGACGCCATGGCGCTGGCGCCGCTGACGCGGCGCATCATGTATCTCGAGGAAGGCGATTGGGTGGTCCTGAGGCGCGACGGCGCCCGCGTGCATGATGCCACAGGCGCCGAGGTCGAGCGGCCCGTTCGCGAGACGGCGCTGAGCGGGGCCGCCATAGGCAAGGGCAACCACCGCCACTTCATGCACAAGGAGATCCACGAGCAGCCGAGCGTTATCGGCGACACGGTGCACAGCTATTACAATCCCCTGGAGGGCCGCGTCGTGCTGCCGCCGCTGTCGGCGGACCTGGCGGCCGTCGAGCGCCTGACCATCATCGCCTGCGGCACTTCGTTCTATGCCGCACAGGTGGCGCGCTATTGGTTCGAGCGCTTTGCCCGCCTGCCGGTCGATATCGATATCGCTTCCGAGTTCCGCTACCGCGATCCGCCACTGAGTGCCGGCGGGCTCGGCCTTTTCATCTCCCAGTCGGGCGAGACCGCCGATACGCTTGCAGCGTTGCGCCACGCCAAAGAGCAGGGGCAAACGACCCTGGCCTTGATCAACGTGCCGGAGTCCAGCATGGCGCGCGAGGCCGATGCCGTGCTGCAGACGCTCGCCGGGCCCGAGATCGGCGTCGCCTCGACCAAGGCCTTCACGACGCAGCTCGCCTCGCTGGCCTGCCTCGCCATCGCCTGCGGGCGGGCGCGCGGCACGGTCAGCCGCGAGGACGAGCAGCGCCTCGGCGCGGCGCTGTCGGAGGTGCCGGCGCGGGCGGCCGAGGTGCTGGCCCACGACGAGCGCCTGCGCGAGATCGCCGAAAGCATCCATCAGGTGCGCGACGTGCTCTATATCGGCCGCGGCACGTCATATGCCATCGCCATGGAAGGCGCGCTGAAGCTCAAGGAAATCTCCTACATCCACGCCGAGGCCTATGCCGCCGGCGAGCTCAAGCACGGCCCCATCGCGCTGATCGACGACGGCGTGCCGGTCATCGTCATCGCGCCTTCCGACGCGCTGTTCGAGAAAACCGCCTCGAACGTGGAAGAGGTGGCGGCGCGCGGCGGCCGCGTCATTCTGATCAGCGACGAGGCCGGCTGTGCGCGCCTCGCCGAGCGCGTCAGCGCCAGCGTCGCGCTGCCCGAGGTCGATCCCCTGGTGGCGCCCATCCTCTACGCCATTCCCGTGCAGTTGCTGGCCTATCATGTGGCCGTCTTCAAAGGCACCGACGTCGATCAGCCACGCAATTTGGCGAAATCGGTGACCGTGGAATAACCATGCGAACCCTGGCGTCGCTGTCCCCCGCCGAGCAGGCCAGCGCCGAAGCCGACATCCGCCGCATCTTCGACGCCACCGCCGGCACCCTGGCGGGTGACGCCTATTACAGACGCTGGACCGGCCACTATCTGCTTGAGTGCCGCGAGCTGGTCTGGCTGGCAGCAGGCGACGGCTATCTGATGGGCTGCCACGACAGCATGGCCGTCGCCGACGACATATTCTACATCCGCGCCTTCGCCGATCTGTACGCGGCGTACCCGGCGCATTTTCACGTGAATGTGTCGGCCAGGGCGCAGGGCAGGGGCATCGGCCGCGCCCTCATCGAGACCTTCCTCGCCGACGCGCCGCCGACCCACGTTGTCACCAGTGCGAGGGCCGCGAACAGATCCTTCTACCACCGCCTCGGCTTCACCGATGCCCATCCGCGCCGCGTTGCCGGGCGTGAGCTGGTGCTGCTGGGGTGCTCAAGGGCCTGACTTGGCAGGACCACCGAGATTGCGCGCCAGGTTGGCTACCCGGTCGATTACAGCAGCGGGGTTTTTGCCGAAATCCAGCCCGTCCGGCGAGAACGCATCGAACAACTCCCTGAGTTCTAAAAGCTCGACACGTTTCTGCCCGCGTTGTTTTTTGCCGGCAAGCAGCAAAACATCGGCGCGCGCATCGTAATAGTTGGCGAGACGTGTGTTATAGCGCGATAGCTGCACCAGAATGTGTACCATGAACAGGGTCAGCACGATAATGCCGGTACGGATGGCACTGGTATTGGCGAAGAAGACGAAGTCGGAATCGGATGCGTAGGGCTCTGGAGCTTCCTTGTCGTTTCCATTGACGGGCTGAGGGTCCGACACCTCGTTGTCGCCATCCCCATCCGGCGCAGGGTCCGTGTCACGGGATGCGCGGGTCTCGACGCCGGTCGCCTCAATGATTTCGATTTCGGTTTTAAGCGCATCGTGCTGAGCTTGCGTCGTCAAGTAGAGCTGAAGTCGCTGCTCGTAAACGGGCGCCATGAATATCCGCTGCGGGCCGAGCCCCGACAAGACCTTTATGAGCTCTTGAGCACCGGCTTTCGACGAAGGAAGTTCCGGGATCGTCGGTGAAGCATCGGACAGCAGAATAGTGCCGTCACGGCCCACAGCCCATCCCCTGCGACCGTCGTCGAGGAACTGCACGGCATAAAGCCGGGCCTCGCTGCCACTGTCCTGCGGCGCCCAGCTCTCGCCGCCATCGCCGCTGGCGAGGACGGTGCCATCGTCGCCCATGGCCCAGCCCCTGCGGCCGTCGTCGAGGAACTGCACGGCATAAAGCGAAGCCTCGCTGCCGCTGTCCTGCGGCACCCAGCTCTCGCTGCCATCGCCGCTGGCGAGGATGGTGCCGCCGCTGCCCACGGCCCAGCCCCTGCGGCCGTCGTCGAGGAACTGCACGGCAGTGAGCGAAGCCTCGCTGCCGCTGGCCCGCAGCGCCCAGCTCTCGCCGCCGTCGCCGCTGGCGAGGATAGTGCCGTCTCTGCTCACGGCCCAGCCCCTGCGGCCGTCGTCAAGAAACTGTACGGACAAGAGATCAGCCTCGCTGCCGCTATCCTGCGGCACCCAGCTGTCGCCGCCATTGCTGCTGGCGAGAATGGTGCCGACTTCGCCTACGGCCCATCCCCTGCGTCCGTCGTCGAGGAACTGCACGGCATGGAGCCAAGCTTCGCTGTTGCTGGTCTGCGGCGCCCAGCTCTCGCCGCCATCGTTGCTGGCGAGGATGGTGCCGTCTCTGCTCACGGCCCAGCCCCTGCGTCCGTCGTCGAGGAACTGTACGGCATAAAGCCGAGCCTCGCTGCCGCTGGCCTGTGGCGCCCAGCTCTCGCCGCCATCGCTGCTGGCGAGGATGGTGCCGTCGCTGCTCACGGCCCATCCCTTGCGTCCGTCGTCGAGAAACTGCATGGCAAAGAGCGTAGCCACGCTGCCGCTGGCCTGTGGCGCCCAGCTCTCGCCGCCGTCGTCGCTGGCGAGGATGGTGCCGCCGCTGCCGACGGCCCAGCCCCTGCGTCCGTCGTCGAGGAACTGCATGGCAATAAGCAGCGCACCGCTGCCGCTGTCCTGCGGCGCCCAGCTCTCGCCGCCATCTTCGCTGACGAGGATGGTGCCGTCACGGCCCACGGCCCATCCCCTGCGGCCATTGTCGAGGAACTGCACGGCATAGAGCAAAGCCTCGCTGCCACTGTCCTGCGGCGCCCAGCTCTCGCCGCCATCGTCGCTGGCGAGTATGGTGCCGTCACGGCCCACAGCCCATCCCCTCCGACCGTCGTCGAGGAACTGTACGGCATGGAGCCAAGCCTCGCTGCCGCTGGCCTGTGGCGCCCAGCTCTCGCCGCCGTCGTCGCTCGCGAGGATGGTGCCGTCTTTCCCCACGGCCCATCCCCTGCTTCCGTCGTCGAGGAACTGCACGGCAAGATAGACAGCTGACGGGTCCAGCCTTGGGCGCCTCCAGGTCACGCCTGCTGTTCTCATGTCCTCTTCGATGAACGCGCGAATTCGTTCCGGGTTCAAATGGTCGGACTGGAGGTCTTGTTTGAGCACCTCAAGCTCGGCACGCTTCTCCTCCAAGAGAGCCGTAATCTCGGGGTTGAACGATTCTTCCCGATCCATCCGTGCCAATGTCGCGGCCTTGAGGACGGCAGCGGTGGCCAAGGCAAGCAGAACTGCGACGGCGGCTAGAGACACGCGCGAGCTGCGCCGCAGGCGGCGGCTGCGGGCACGGCAATGCACGTAGATGTGGCCCATGGGCTCGTTGAGCGTGCCGCCGCCATCGGGGATGTCTGCTTCGCGCGCTGCGGCGGCGGCAGCAGCGAAAATGACCGCCAAGGGCACGGCAAGCGCCGCCGCTGTAACCAAGATGGGAAGAAGGAATTCGCTCAGCATAACGGCGCCCCCACAACCGTGATTTGAGTGTTGAAGATTACGCTCGCTTTTGGCAAGGGGCACTTGTTCGATGCTGTTCCGAACGAATGTGCTATGCCCTCCGCCAACGCACCAAAAAGGGACACACCATGCACATTGCGATTATCGGGGCCGGCGGGGTTGGCGGCTATGTGGGGGCGCGGCTGGCGGCGGCGGGGGAGCGGGTTACGTTCGTGCAGCGCGGGCCGCATCTGGCGGCCATGCAGAGCTCGGGCTTGCGGCTGACCAGCCAGCTTGGCGATGTCGACTTGCCGGAGGTCGATGCGCGGCCGGATGCGGACGGGGTGGGGCCGGTGGATGTGGTTTTCGTCTGCGTCAAGAGCGCCCAGACCGAGGAGGCGGGGGCGCTGGCCAAGCAGATGCTGGGGTCGGATACCGCCGTCATCTCGTTGCAGAACGGCGTCGAGAACGAGGATCGCCTGGCCGCCATCGTCGGGCCGCAGCATGTGCTGGGCGGGGTGATCTATATCCTCTCGCTGATCGAGCAGCCGGGGCACATCGTGCACTCGACGCCCGGCGCGAGGCTGCAGATCGGCGAGCGCGACGGCGGCGAATCCCCGCGCGTCCGCGCCATCACCGAGGCCTGCGCCAAGGCCGGCATCGATGTCGAGCTGAGCCGCGATATCGAGGCGGCGCTATGGATCAAATTCACCGGCCTTTGCGCCCATAACGGCATGACCGCGCTGACGCGCTGCGCCATCGGCCCGGTGCGCGAGGACCCGGTCTGCCGCGCGGTGCTGATCCGCTGCGCCCGCGAGGTGCTGGCGCTGGCCGAGGCGCGCGGCATCGCGCTGCCCGACGACTTCAAGGCCGAGCCGGTCAAGGTGTTCATGAAAGTGCCGCCGACCATGACCTCGTCGATGCATCACGACATCACCCACGGCAAGCCGCTGGAAGTGGACTGGCTCAACGGCGCCGTGGTCCGTCTCGCCGAAGCGGCGGGAATCGACGTGCCGGTCAATCAGACCATCTTCGCCGGCCTCAAGCTGCACGCGGCGGGCAGCTGACGCACCAGAACTGATACATGGCGGCGAAAGTGCGCGGGTGCTCGGCCTCGAAAGCGGCCCAGGCGCCGAGGTCGCGCGCCGGGTCGGCGTCCGGATGTTCCAGGCGGAAGCGCGCAAGACGCGCCTCGGGCAGGGCGAAGCCGCGAAAGGCGAGGCCCAATTCGTCGAGCCAGGCGGCTATCTCGGGGATTGTCACCGGACGCTCGTGGGTGTGGAAGAGCAAGTCGCGGCAGCGGTTGAGGCCGTAGAAATCGGGCGCCGACAAGGTTTGCCGCCAGCGTTGCTCGGGATCGGTCATCAGCTCGTGGCGGAAGGCGCGAATCGTCTCCGCGTCGGCGCTCAGGCCGCGCCTGGCGATCTCAGCGCGCAGCGCGGCAATCTCCTGGCGCGCGCTGGCGCTGTAGAGGCCGACCAGCATGGCACCGTCGTGTGCCAGGCAGTCGACAAGTGCCCGC
This sequence comes from uncultured Rhodospirillaceae bacterium, assembly GCA_964625645.1. Classification (GTDB taxonomy): domain Bacteria; phylum Pseudomonadota; class Alphaproteobacteria; order UBA7887; family UBA7887; genus UBA7887. The sequence goes on along the minus strand of CAZVDW010000107.1, from coordinate 1,411 downwards.
CAGCCGGCCAGCGGCTCGGCCATGTGGTGCAGCACGCCGACACACTCGATGACATCAAAGCGCCGGCCGAGCTTCGGCGCCTGCAATATGTTGCCCTGGACGAAACGGATGCCATCCACGCCATAGTCTCGCGCCCGCCGCGCGCCATAGGCAAGGCTGGCGCGGCTGAGGTCGAGTGCCGTGATGCTCGCATTCTCGCCATAGCCTAGCGCGGCGGCGATGGCCTGCTGGCCGGTGCCGCAGCCGGCGATCAGCACATCGGGCTTGCGGCGGCGCGTATTGCCGACGAAGCGGGCCATGTCCTGCTGGAAAGCGCCGGGCCGAGGGCGCGTCAGGCGCTGCCAGCGGGGATAGGGGTTGGCCTCGTATTGCGCGGCGACGGCTCCCGATGTGGCGTCGCTGAGGCTGCCCAGCGAAGGCAGGGCGGCTGCCAGTTTTCGCTCGCTCTCGGCCTCGGCGTGAGCCTCGGCAAGCATTGTGGCGAAGGCCCGCGGGCGGGCCACGATATCGCGGGCGGGCAGGGCGTAGAGCGCCTGCAGCAGGCCGTTGCCGCCGACCTCACGCTCATCCGCAGCCACGAACCAGACATAGTCGCTGCTGCGCGCCTGCCGCGCCAGGGCACAGGCGAAGGCACGCGGTGCCTTGCGCTCGATCAGGCCCGGGGTCAGCAGCAAGGCGCGGCGCAGCGCCGTCAGCAGCAGCTCGATCTCGGCATCGGCGTTGCTGCCTTGCTCGAGACAAGCCAGCAGCAGGGGATCAGCCAAAGCCTCGTCGTCGCGGCGCCCCAGCAGGGCCTCGGCCGCCGCCGCCCAGCCCTCGTTGCGCCCGCGCGCGATCGCCGGCGCCAGGGCGCCATGGGCCTTGAGCCAGGCGAAGGCGGCGCGGGCCAGGGGCTGGGGGTCGATGGCGGGATTGCTCAGGCCGGCGAGCAGGCCACGGCGGTCGAGCGTGTCGGGCGGCACGGCGCCGTGGCTTTCCAGCAGCACGGCAAGTCTTTGCGCCGCCGCGTCGAGCTTGCGGTCGCGGGCCAGCGCCCGGCTGTAGGCGGCGATGGCCTCGGCGGTGCGTCGCGCCGCTTCCAGCGCCATGGCATGGGCGAAGTGGGCGCGCGGATTGCGCGGTGCCTCCTCGGCCAGGGCGGCAAGGCGCACCAAGGCGCCGGCATCGCCGCTCTCGAGCGCGGTGACGGCGGCGGCGACGTCCTGATCGATAGCGGTTCGGCTGCGCCTGCTCATGGCCCGACTGTGCCATGCCTGGCGAAAAAGAGAAGGAGGCGATGGCATAACCATCGCCTCCAACGCGCCGAGGAGAGGTCCGGGGGCCGCTCCTCGTCCGGGGCGGCGGGTGTGGCGACCGCCGCCCCAACCGGGGGGTCTTGTTGTCCAGAGAGCTCTAGCTGTGGAGTCTCATG
>CAZVDW010000106.1:0-1992 GCA_964625645.1 uncultured Rhodospirillaceae bacterium | reverse complement strand
CGCTGTCTTCGTCATCGGAAGCTCCTGTCTTGAGGTGAGGTCCAAAACCTCAATCCTCGCAACAGGGCATTCCCATTCCCTTACCCAGGCGCTCCCATCACCACACGCTCCAAATTACCGCGTAGCGGTTTCGTCCTTTGGCATGTTCTGGACGAGGGCTTTATCCCATGACGGGCCATAAACGCTTTTCCGACCTGACCGACGCATTTTCGGACACCCGGAGAAATAGGATCAGAGAGAAGTCGGAAGAGCTTCTTGAAGAGATGTCGATGGCCGATTTGCGTCAGGCCCTGCACCGCACCCAGCGGCAACTTGCTGACGACCTCAAAGTAAGCCAACCCGCCGTCGCCCGCATGGAACAAAGAGCCGATATGCACATCAGCAGCCTGCGCAAAGTGATCGAGGCGATGGGCGGAGAGCTTGAAGTTCGCGCGCGATTTCCGCAGGGAACAGTGACGCTCACCAATTTCGCTGCCCAGATCGAAGGCGACACGGCCGAATAGTCAGCTGGACGAATAAAGGCAGATTCCACATCGAGGTGCGCCACGATTGCATAAGTAGGACATGACGGTCGTTTTGATAGTCTGAGGTTTGCCAGAACATCAGCCATCGGAAGGAGCCATCATGTCCTATACGCATCTTACCTCACGTGAGCGCTATGCGCTTGAGCAATTGTTGCTGTATGGCTGCGGCTATCGCGAGATCGGTCGCCGTCTGGGGCGTCATCACAGCACCATCGCGCGCGAGGTCGAGCGCAACGGTCCGGACGGCCACGGCGGTGTTTATGTCGGCGCCCGCGGCGATCGGCTGGCGCGGCAGCGGCGCTGCCTGGCGCGTCACCAGCGGCGCTGGGGCGATGCGCGGCTGCGGGCCACTGTCGAGGCCGGCCTTGCCAAGGACTGGTCGCCGCAGCAGATCGCCGGGCGCTTGCGCCGCGACCACCCGCGCTCGGCGGACATGCGCATCTCGGCGGAGACGATCTATCGCTGGGTCTACCGGGCGGCGGCGTGCGGCGGCACGTTGCACGCCCATCTTCGCCGCGGCCACAAGACGCGTCGCAAACAGGGGCGCGGCGGCGCCGGGCGCGGTCTTATTCCCGGCCGGGTCTCGATCCGCGAGCGCCCGGCGGTGGTCGAGAGCCGGCGCCGCTTCGGCGACTGGGAGGGCGACCTGGTGGAAGGCGGCAAGGGCGGCGGCGTCATCGCCACGCTGGTCGAGCGCAAGAGCCGCTATCTCCTGGCGCGAGGGCTTGCCAGCAAGCATGCCGAACCCGCCGCCGCCGCCCTTGCCGCTCTCCTGGCCGCCCTGCCGCAAGCCTGGCGGCGCACCCTGACGCTGGACAACGGCAAGGAGTTCGCCCGCTTCAAGGCCATCGAAGAGGCCACCGGCATCAGCGTCTACTTCGCCGACCCCTATGCCGCCTGGCAGCGCGGCGCCAACGAGAACAGCAACGGCCTGCTGCGCCAATACCTGCCCAAGGGCATCGATATGAGAAAAATCTCAGACGCAACGCTTGCCGACGCAATCGATCGGATCAACAATCGGCCAAGAAAATGCCTCGGCTACAAAACGCCAAGCGATATCCTGCAAGACAAAATCCCTGGCGCACTTGGATGTTGAGTCTAGGAAACCGGCGACATAAACCGGCGACAGTTTACTTTATAAGCCGGAATAAAGTAAACTGTCGCCGGTTTAGAATAAAGTAAACTGTCGCCGGTTTATGTCGCCATTTCCGACCGCCTCATTTCGACGACTTCCCCGCGCCCCGCGCGCTCATTGCCGGATATGCGCGATACCGGGAGCGGTTCCGGCCAGCAGTCGAATGTGGTACCGCTTTTGCCCTGGACGAGGGGAATTGAGGGAGATGACTTGTGCGACATGATCTGGCCCGCCTGTTGATCGCAACGGCCTTTGCCATCGCGCCGCTGAGCGCTTTGGCACAGGAGGACGAGGGGCCGTCCGTCGAGCTGAATGTGCTGACGGTCGAAGGTC
>CAZVDW010000105.1:0-2752 GCA_964625645.1 uncultured Rhodospirillaceae bacterium | reverse complement strand
ACGCTGCCCTCGAGCACGTAACGCACGCCAAGCTCGCGCCCCACCTCGGTCAGGTTGACCGCCTTGGCCTTGTAGACGAAGGCCGAATTGCGGGCGATGACGAACATGCCGGAAATCTTCGAGATATCGGTGATGATGTCTTCGCTGATGCCGTCGGAGAAATATTCCTGCTCCGCATCGCCTGACATGTTCTCGAAAGGCAAGACCACGATGGAGGGCTTGTCGGGAAGCGCCAGCGGTGCCGCTCGTTCGGGCGCCGCCTCGCCGGCCGCCACCACGCGATAGGTGCGCACCGGGCGCTCGATGTTCTTCACCTTGTGCTCGCCGGCCAGCACGAAAGCGATGCCGACGCGCCCGGCCACTTCGTCATGCACCTTGGCCGACAGCATCACCCCGCCGGGCTCGGCCAGGCTCTCCAGGCGCGCCGCGATGTTGACGCCGTCGCCATAGATGCTGCCGTCCGTTTTCTCGATGATCTCGCCGAGATTGACACCGACGCGAAAGCGCATGCGGCGCTCTTCGGCCTCGCCCGCGCCGGCAGCCTCGATGGCTTGCTGGGCAGCGACGGCGGCGCGCACGGCAGCGGCGGCGGAGGGAAAGACGGCGAGCACGGAATCGCCGGCCATATCGACCACGCGGCCGGAATCGCCCTCGATGTGCTCGCGGAACAGAGCGCGGGCGGCATCGAGCGCGCGCACGGTGGCGTGCTCGTCGGCCGCCATCAGCCGCGAATAGCCGACCACGTCCGCGGCCAGGATCGCCGCCAGCCTTTGACTGATCGCGCTTTCCGACACCGTTTCTCAACTCCCCACTACGCGCCAATGGTAGGCGCAGCGCGGGCGCGTTGCAATCAGCCGCGCAATTCCTTCTTGAGAATCTTGCCCGTGGCGTTCATGGGCAGGCTGTCGCGAACCTCGACGAGGCGCGGGTATTTGTAGGCCGCGAGATGCTCCTTGGACCAGGCGATCAGCGCCTCGGTGTCGACTTCGGCACCGGCATTGGGCACCACGATGGCCTTGATCTCCTCGCCATATTGCTCGTGCGGCACGCCGATGACGGCGACCAGGGAGACCGCCTCGTGGCCCATCAGCACCTCTTCCACCTCGCGCGGATAGACGTTGAAGCCGCCGCGGATGATCATGTCCTTGAGGCGGTCGACGATATAGAGGTAGCCGTCCTCGTCGAGCTGGCCGATATCGCCCGAGTGGAACCAGCCGCCACGGAAGGCTTCCGCCGTCGCTTCCGGCCTGTTGAGATAGCCGCGCATGACGCAATGGCCGCGGATCAGCACCTCGCCCGGCTCGCCGACGCCGACGTCCGCGTCGTTCTCGTCGACGACGCGGATCTCGACGCCCCAGACCGGCGTTCCCACCGAGCCCGGCTTGCGCTCCTTGTGGGGGTGGTTGAAGGTCGCCACGGGCGAGGTCTCCGACAGTCCGTAGCCTTCCAGGATCGGCACTTCGAACTTGGCCTCGAAGGCGCGCAGCACCTCGACCGGCAGCGAGGCGCCGCCCGAGGCACACATGCGCAAGTTGCCCTTGATGCGCTCGAGATCGACACCGTCCGCCGGATGATTGAGCAGGGCCCAGTACATGGTCGGCACGCCCGCGAAGACGGTCACGTTCTCGTCCTGCAGTGCTTGCAGCACCGCGCCGGGCTCGAAGCGCGGCACCAGGATCTGCGTGGCGCCGGCCATGGTGCAAGCGACCATGAGAACGACCTGGCCGAAGACATGGAACAGCGGCAGGGTCAGCATGACCACGTCGTCGCCGGAGGAGCCGACCAGGTCGCGCGAGACCACGGCATTGAGCAGGATATTGGTGTGGCTGAGCTCGGCGCCCTTGGGGTGCCCGGTGGTGCCCGAGGTGTAGAGCACCACGGCAATGTCGTCGCCGGCCCGCTGCACGGTGTCGAACGCCGGCGCCTGGCCAGCCATCAAGGCGCCCAGGGTCGGCACGCCGTCGAACGGCGAGGCCGCGGCGGGATCGGCCGTGATGATCCAGAGATGCTCGCAAGAGCCGACCCGGCCGAAGCCCGTATGGCCTGAAGCGCCGAGCGGCAGGTCCGCCGTGCCCTCGAAGCAGAACAGGCCCTTGGCGCCGGAATCCTCCAGCAGATAGGCGATCTCGTCGGCGGTCAGCAACACGCTCACCGGCAGCACCGTGGCGCCGGCCTTGAGGATGCCGAAATAGACGATGGGAAAATAGGGCAGGTTGGGACAGGCCAGCGCCACCACATCGCCGGCGCCGATACCCTTCGCGGCAAGCCCGTTCGCCACCTGCGAGGCGGCAGCGTCGACCTGGGCATAGCTCAGCCGCGTCGGGCCGAGCACGAAGGCCACCTTGTCGGGCACCTCGCGGGCGCTGGATTCGAGAACGGTGGATAGATTGTACATGGCGGCCCTCTCCCGGCATCGCGGTTCGTATTGCACGGCGGTATGGACGCGCAGGCCGCGGGCGTCAAGACGCACGCGGTTGCGTGATTGCCCTGCCTGGGGTCACAATGGGATCGGTGTGGTGGACAGAATGTGGGAGAGTGGGATGCGGATTTCGTGTGTGTTTGCCGGCTTATGCTTGGCTCTGGCGGTAATAATCGGCGGTCTGCCCGTGGCAGAGGCGGCGGACGAGCCTGAGAACATCATCAAATATCGCCGCAACGTGATGAAGGCGGTCGGCGCCAACATGGGCAACCTGGCCATGGTCGCCAAGGGCAATTTCAGCTTTGCCGGCAATCTCGTTGCCAATGCGCGCGC
>CAZVDW010000104.1:0-15359 GCA_964625645.1 uncultured Rhodospirillaceae bacterium | reverse complement strand
GACCTCGCCATCGGCCGCCACGGCGAGGAGGACTGACGAGCGCTCAGGCCGCACCCGCGCAGCCCGGAACCTCGACCCCGCGGCGTGTCGCCCACTCCTGTCCCATCTCCTTCAACGTGGCCTCGTCAAGGCACTGCTGGGCCATGTCGAACAACACCATTTCCTCTTTCCGGAAATGACCATGGGCGAGCTCCAGGAACTGGCCGATCACGCCTTTCAGGGCGGCGATGTCGGTTTCGGACCTGGCGGCTTCGAGGAGCTCCTCGATCTCGCGATGTTCGGCGCGCATCACCGCAAGCGGCCCCATCGGCCCAAGGTGGGGTTCGAGGCGGGGAAACAGCAGATCCTCCTCGATCCGGGCATGCGAAACGACAAGTCTTTCCAATACGGCACCGGCGCCGCGAATGTCCTGGATGTCAGTGCTCTTCAGGATGGTATCGCGCAAATAGTCGAACAACTCGTATATGACGGCGTGCTCGCCCAACAGGGCATGGGTAAGTTTCATGAGAGCTACTCTTCTCATCCTTGAAATGGCTCGAACCAAGCATAAAGGCTGAAATCGAGCGGCGTACTTAACATCGGTCAAGGCGGAGATAGCCGCGAACACTCCCGGCACCGAGGCGCAGTGGATGGCCCGAGGCAGCTTGACGTTCCCTGGCCGAGCCTATTCCTTTGGTCAGGAAGACAACCAGCAACCGGAGTGAGCACCATGACCAGCGTGAGCGTAAGCAGCACCATCGCCGTGGATCCTGCAGCAGCATGGAGCGAAATTCGATCGGTCGGCGGATTGGAGCGCTGGGTGCCTATCGTGCAGACCTGCGAAGTCGAGGGAACAGGCGTCGGCGCGGTGCGCAAGTGCGGCCTGGGAGAAGGTGCGTTCGTGTTCGAGAAGGTCGAGGCCATCGACGAAGCGCAGCGCGTGTTCACCTATTCGATAACCGAGTCGCCGCTTCCCGTGGTCGATTATATGGGACGCATGCGGGTCAGCCCCGGCGCCGACGGCGGCAGTGAAATCACCTGGTCGTGCGAGTTCGCCTGCGACGCCGCGGCGGAAGCCGACATGACCGCCATGCTCGAAGGCGCCTTCAGCGATGGCCTGGCGGGCCTGCAAAGCGAATTGAGTTAGACAGCGCGAAAAAGAGCCCCGGGACGTCTCCGGGGCTATCATCTTGGCGGTTTGCCGCCGTTTCACGTGTTCGTGAATTCCGGGCGTTCCTCAAGCAAGCGTCGCCGCCAACCCTTTCGCTTCGACCACGGTCTGATATGCTGACCGCTGGAGCGGTTTTACGGATGGGAGACAACTCGTGCGTTGGTTGTTTTTACACGGGCTGCTGCTGTTTGCCATGGCGACGCAGGCAGTGGCCGAGGAAGCGATTGGAATCATCAAGACCCGCGCCGGCGAGGCGATGGTCGAGCGGGCTGGCGACACCCTGCCTATCGACGAGGGCGATCCGGTTCATCTCAATGATGTCATGGTCACCGGCGCCGATGGCTCGCTGGGCATTACGTTCAAGGACAACACCCGCCTCTCCCTCGGCAATAACACACGCCTGACAATGGACGCCTACGTCTATGCGCCGGCCGAGGAAAACTACTCATTCGTCGCCCGGCTTGGCCGCGGCACCATGTTCTTTACCTCGGGCGTCATCGCCACCGTCGCGCCGGACGAAGTCGCGATCGAGACCCCGAGCGCCACCATCGGCGTGCGCGGCACCCGTTTCCTGGTCAGCGTCGGGGAATAGGCGATGCGTAGTGTGCACAAGGTGGGACTTGGGCTCGTCGCTGCGGGGCTTCTGTCGGCCTGCGGCATGCAGCTTGACACAGCGCGCGAGGCGCCGCCGCCCGCTGGCGCCTTCACGGCTGCCTTGCACCAGGGCTATCTCGATCTCGCCGCCACGGAGCGCAGCGAGCAGGACACGCTCGATTCCGACCTCTTTGCCGAACGCGCGATGGCTCTTTCCGCGGGCCAGAGCGTGCCACCCGAGCCGCTCTCGGCGCGCAGCCTGTCAAACGCCGAGTTCAGCATGATGTTTGATGCCCGCTCTCGCCTGTTGCAGGCCTTCGACCACGGCGCCAAGGACATTATTCCCGCCCAGGCCGCGCAGGCGCAGGTCAGTTTCGATTGCTGGATGCAGGAGCTCGAGGAAGGCTATCAGCCCGAAGATATCGCCGCCTGCCGGTCACGCTACGAGTCGGCGATGGCCGAGGTGGACGAGGCCTTGCGGTACCCGCCGCCGCCGCCACCGCCGGCCATCCCCAAGAACGTCGTGGTGCTGCTCGAGGGGCCGGACGGACGGTCGAGCGCGATCGAAGTGCGCACGACCCAGGGCCGCAGAATGACCCTGGACGCGGCCGGAGAAGCCTTCGAGTTGGTTGGGCTGGCGAGGCGAATTTTTGTCCCCGCGACCGATGACGTGGAAGAGGCGTTCGGCCCGGCGCTCGCCGCCGAGCCTGAGGCACCGGAGATATTCCTGCTCTATTTCGCTTCCAACGAGACGACGTTATTGGCTGAATCCGAGGTCGAGCTATCGCGCGCCCTGGCGGCAATCAGCGCGCGCGACGTGACCGACGTCTCGGTGATCGGGCATACCGACCGCCAGGGGGCGGACGACTATAATTTCCGCCTGTCGAGCGCCCGCGCCGATATCGTGCGCAACGCCTTGATCTCAGGCGGCGCCGACGCTGCTACCATTGACACCGATTTCCACGGTGAAAACCTGCCCCTGGTGCCCACGGCCGATGGCATCGGTGAGCCCAGCAACCGCCGTGTCGAGGTCACCGTCCGATAGGGGGCGGCGCGCCGGGTCGCTGCTGCTGCGCGGCGGCCCGATCTGGGCACCCACCCTGGTGCTCCTCGGCGCTCTCGTCACCATCGTTCTCGAGCCGGCACCGGTCGTAGCGCTACGCAATATCGCCTTCGACGCCTACCAGCGCTGGCTACCGCGCGAAGCCCCCGAGCCATTCGTGCGCATCATCGACATCGACGAAGCAAGCCTCGATCGGCTCGGCCAATGGCCCTGGCCGCGCACTGTCATGGCTACCCTGGTCGAGCGCTTGCGCGACGCCGGCGCTGCGGTCATCGCCTTCGACGTCGTGTTCGCGGAAGCCGACCGCACCTCGCCGGCGCTGCCGGCGGACATCGAGCCGGCGCCACCTGCCGGCACCACGGCCCACGATTTTGTCTTCGCCGAGGCGCTGCGCACCGCGCCGGTGGTGACCGGCTATATTCTCACGCCCGAGCCAGGCACCGGACCGCCACCCCGCAAACCCGGCGGCATGGCCAATGCCGGCGACCCGCCCGAGCAGTTCCTGCCGGCTTTCCGCGGCGCGGTGATCAACCTGCCGGTGATAGAATCCGCCGCCATCGGCAATGGCGCGATCAACTTCATGCCCGGGCGCGACGGCATCGTCCGCCGCGTACCGCTGCTTATGCGCCTCGACGACACCGTCTATCCCACCCTCGCCGCCGAGGCGCTGCGTGTCGGGCTCGGTGGCGGTGCCATACTGATCCGCGCTTCCGGCGCCAGCGGCGAGAGCCGCTTCGGCGTCGCCACCGGCATAACCCAGCTCGTCATCAGCGGCATGCCGGTGGCGACCGACCCGCAAGGGGCGGCATGGCTGCATTACGCCAAGCTCGATCGCAGCCGCTACATACCTGCCTGGCAGGCCATCGACGGCTCGATGCCGGCGGATGCGGTGCGCGATCGCATCGTCTTTGTCGGCCCGTCGGCCGCGGGCCTGCTTGACCTTCGTTTTACGGCGCTGAACGAAGTCGTGCCGGGCGTGGAGATTCATGCCCAGATTATCGATCAGATCGCCGATGGCAGCTACCTGTCGCGACCGGACTGGGCCTCGGCGGCCGAGCTGCTCGGCCTGCTTGCGAGCGCGGCGGTACTGATCGTGCTCGCGTTCAGCCTCGGGGCGGCCTGGTCGGCGCTGGTCGCGATGCTGGTAATCTCCGGCGCCAGCGCTGCCGCGACCTATGTCTTCGTCGCCGAGCGCTTGTTGCTCGACCCGCTCAACCCGTCGCTGTCTCTGGCCGCCGTTTTCGTGGCCGGCTCGATCGCCAGGCATTTGCAGACCGAGAGCGAGCGCAGCTGGATACATGAGGCGTTTGCAAGCTATGTCTCTCCCAACCTCGTCCATCATCTGATGGATGATCCGGGCGCCCTCGGTCTTGGCGGCGAGCGCCGCGATTGCTCCTTCGTCATGACAGATCTCGCCGGCTTCACCAGCCTGGTGGAAGGCGAAGAGCCGGAGAAGGTGGTGGCCCTGCTCAACGACTATTTCGGCGAAATGACCGAGCTTGCCTTCCGCCATGGCGGCACGGTTGAGAAGATCGTCGGCGATGCGATGTCGGTGATGTTCTCCGCGCCCGTGGAGCAGATCGATCATGCCCGCCGCGCGGTTGCCTGCGCGCTCGACATGGATCGCTTCTCGCAAGCCTTTATCGCGGCCAAGTCGGAAGAGGGCATCGCCCTCGGCACGACCCGCATCGGCGTCAGCTCCGGGCCCGTGATCGTGGGTAATATCGGCGGCAGCCTGCGCCTCGACTATCGCGCGCTCGGCGATCCCATCAATACAGCCGCCCGCCTGGAGGCGGCAAACAAGGTGCTCGGCACGCGAGTTCTGGTGAGCGACGCCACCGCACAGGGCTGCAACAGTTTTCAAGGCCGGCCCGTCGGCATCCTGCACTTGCGTGGCAAGAGCGTCGGGGTCAAGGCTTTCGAGCCTCTGGCGCCGGAAGCGAACGGCGGTGATACGCTGGCGGCCTATCTTGAAACCTATGCGATGATCGAGGCAGCTGATCCGGCGGCAAAGCCGAAAATGGCCGCGCTAGCCGAAAGCGAGCCTACCGACCCGTTGGTGTGCTTCTACGCGAGGCGCCTGAGCAGCGGCGAGAGCGGCACCGACATCGATCTCTCGCAGAACTGATTAGCGTGGGCGCGAGCGAGCTCTCACGAGTCCTTTCGCATGGACTCGGCGAGGGCTTGGTCTGTGGGACGCGTGGAGCGCGCAAGCGCCTCCGCCACCCCGTCCCGGTCCGCCTCCGGCCTGTTCTGGTTGAGCTTGCGCTTGCCTTCGAGGCGGCTGAGGCGCAGGCGCACGCCGACGATGTGGCCGAGCATGGCGTCGGTGAAAGCGGTCGGCGCGTCGTCGAGGGACCAGGGCTCGGCGAAGCGCGCTTCCTGTGTGTCGGTCAGGCGGGCAACGATGTCTCGTAGTTCGGCCGGGTCATCGAAGGTCTCGGGCATGCCATAGGCGTGCACGGCGACGTAGTTCCAGGTCGGCAGCACCTTGGCGGTCTTCTGCTTGCTCGGATACCAGCCCGGCGAGACGTAAGCGTTGGCGCCCGGGAAGATGACCAGAACCTCCCGCCCCGCCGCCAGTGTTTGCCAGTGCGCGTTCGCCTTCGCCATATGCCCGACCAGGCTGCCAAGCGGCGCCGGCTCGGGCTCGTGCAGCCAGGGTATATGCGTCGCCTCGAGGTCGGGCGAGACGAGCACGCCCATGCCGATCTCGCCGATCAGGCGATGCAGCAGGTCAGGGTCGCTCTCGTCGAAGGCCGCGGGCCGGTACATGGGCCCAGACTATCGCATTCGGCCCCGCCACGCGCTAGGTTGTCGCCGGCGCATTCGGGGGGAGAGCCATGGCGGCCAACGCATACAATCTCGACTATCAGGTGCTGGAGGGCTGGGAGCAGCTGCCCGAAGGCTGGTCGTTCGTCGAAGTGGCCGGGGTAGCGGTGGATTCCCGCGACCGCGTCTATGTCTTCAACCGTGGCGCCCATCCGGTGATCGTCTTCGACAAGGAGGGCAGGTTCCTCGACGCCTGGGGCGAAGGCGTCTTCTCCTCCGCCCACGGCATCTTCATCGACCGCGACGACCATGTCTGGTGCGCCGACAATTTCGACCACACGGTGCGCAAGTTCACCACCGGCGGCGAGCTGCTGATGACCCTCGGCGAGGCCGACCAGCCGGCCGACACGGGCTTCGTGCTCGGCGAGACACCGGTGCAATATTCGGGCGGGCCTTTCAACATGGTCACCAACGTCGCCGTGGCCGAGGACGGCGAGCTGTTCATCGCCGACGGCTATGGCAATGCCCGGGTGCACCGCTTCAGCGCCGACGGCAAGCTGCTCGCCTCCTGGGGCGGCCCCGGCAGCGGACCGGGCCAGTTCAACCTGCCGCACGGCATCGTCGTCGACCGCTCGGGCCGGGTGCTGGTCGCCGACCGCGAGAACTCGCGCATCCAGTTCTTCTCCAAGGACGGCGACTATCTGCACAGCTGGGACTGGGTGAACCGCCCCGACGACCTTTTCCTCGACGAGCAGGAGAACCTCTATATCGCCGAGCTGGGCTGGAACATCCCCATTCCGACCGACCGCCCGCATTTTTGCTTCATGGACCACCCGCCGATGGGTCACGCGCCGATCGCGCGGGTGACCGTCTGCGACCTCGACGGCAACATCCAGGCCCAGCTCGGCGGTGCGGATTCGCTTTTGCCCGGCAACTTCATCGTGCCGCATGGCATCTGGGCGGATTCCCATGGAGACTTCTATGTCGGCGAGGTGGTCAAGGCCTCGGGCTCGATCGACCATTTCGCGCCGCTGACCTGTCACGCCTTCCAGAAGTTCATCAGAGCCGGTTGACCATGAAAATAGCCACCATCAAAGCCTTTCCGATCTCCTTCCCGGTGCCGCCGGAGCACCAGGTCAGGCTCGGCATCGGCCAGGCCATCAAGCGCGACTCCGTGCTGGTGCGCATCGAGACCGACGACGGCATCACCGGCTGGGGCGAGTCCCATCCGGGGCGCGCGCCGGGATCAATTGCCCAGCTCATCAATACCACTCTGACCACGCTGGTCCAGAGCATGGACGCCAGCGATGTGGTCGGTGTCTGGGAGCGGGTCTATCGCATGCAGCTCGCCAGCCACGGCATGGGTAGCGCCGCCAGCCTGGCGTTGAGCGGCGTCGACATGGCCTTGTGGGACATCCGCGGCAAGGCCGCGGGCTGGCCGCTCCACAAGCTGCTCGGCGGCGCCGCAAAAGCGATCCCGGCCTATGCCGGCGGCATCTCGCTCGGCTACCAGCCACCGGCCGAGCTGGCGGAAGAGGCGGCGGGCGTGGTCGCCAGCGGCTACCGCGCCCTCAAGCTCAGGCTCGGCGATAGCGCGCAGGCGGACATGGCGCGCGTCGCCGCGGTGCGCGCGCGCATCGGCGACGACATCGATATCCTGACCGACGCCAACACCGCCTACACGCTCGACGATGCCCGGCGTGTCATGCCTGTGCTCGACGAGGCGGGGGTGGGCTGGCTGGAAGAGCCTTTCGCGCCCCACGACCACCGCCGCTATCGCGAGGCAAAGGGCTTCGGCCGCACGCCGCTTGCCGCGGGCGAGAACCACTATACGCGCTTCGAGTTCCACCGCCTGATCGAGGACGGCGTGATCACGATATTGCAGCCGGACCTCTCGAAGACAGGCGGCATTACCGAGGGCATGCGCATCGCAGCACTCGCCTCGGCCTGGAAGCTGCGCATCAACCCGCACACCTCGGCCACCGGCCTCAATGTCGCGGCCAGCATCCATTACCTCTGCAGCATCGACAATGCGGGCTATTTCGAGGCCGACCTCTCGGCCCACAACCCGTTCCGCGACGAGCTATGCAATTGGCAGGCACGGGTCGACGAAAGCGGCAATGTGCGCCCGCCGGGAGCCCCCGGCCTCGGCGTCGAGATCGACGAGGCAGTGCTTGCCGACCTGCCGCTGATCGACGGCCCCGGTTACGTCTGAGCGGCGCGCTCCAGCACCGCCACATAGAAGCCGTCGGTGCCGTGGCGGTGTGGCGTCAGCAGGATGTCGGGCCCCTCGTCCGGCGCTGGTGCGGCAAGCACCCGGCGCCAGATCTCGCGCACATCGAGACGCTGGAAATCGCTGTGTGCGGCAAGGAAGGCGTCGATGCGATCCTCGTTCTCGCGTGGCAACAGCGAGCAGGTGGCGTAGATCAGCCGCCCGCCGGGCGCGACAAGGGGCGCGGCGGAGCAAAGGATCTCGTCCTGGCGCGCGGTATAGGCAGCCAGCATATCAGCCGTCAGCCTGTGGCGGTCGTCCGGATTGCGCCGCCAGGCCCCGCTGCCGCTGCACGGCACGTCGACCAGCACGCGCTCGGCAAGACCAGGCGGCAGCGGCTCATCGCTTCCGAGGACATGGCTTTCGACGCCGGCAATCCCCGCCCGGGCGAGCCGCGGCGCCAGCCGACCTAAGCGCTTGGCATCGCTGTCACAGGCGACCAGACGCGCCTTGGGCGCCAGGGCCGCGAGCGCCAGGGTCTTGCCGCCGGCACCGGCACAATAATCGACGATGCAGCGCGCCTGCGCCGCCTCGCAGAGTTGAGCCACGAGCTGCGCGCCCTCGTCCTGGATCTCGATCGCGCCGTCGCGCCAGGCCGGCAGGCCGTCGATGCGCGGGCGGCCGGCTACGCGAATGCCGTGCAGCGAAAATGGTGTCGCCTCGGCCGCTATGCCCAGCGAGGTCAGCTGCGCCATGATGGCGTCACGGTCGTGGCCCGGCGCGACGCGCAGGTCGAGCGCCGCCTCGCCATCGAGCGCGACAAGCTCCTCCTCCATCGCGGCACCGAAGCGCCGGCGCATCTCGGGCTCGAGCCAGGCCGGAACATTAGCGGGTGGCTCGGCTTCGTCGCTGGCGACAGCGGCAAGCAGGCAGCGCTCGTCCTCGCCAAGGGCTGGCGGGCCGTAAGTGCTGCCGTCGCAAAGGCTGGCCATGGTATCGAAACCGTCCCGCGCCAGCCCGGCGAGCACGCGCAGGCGAGGCCCTGGTGAGCCGCCGGCTTGCGCGATGCGCCAGTCAAGCGCCAGGCGGGCGCGGATGGTGGCGAAGACGAGGTCGGCGACGGCGCGGCGATCCTTCGAGCCCATGTAGCGGCGTTGGCGCGTATAGGCCCTGACCGCCGCGTCCGCCGGCAGGCCTTCGGCCTCGATCTGGGTCAGCAGCTCGATGGCTGCCTGGGTGCGCGCGGCCGGTGTCATCGGCGCGCCTTGATCCGGGGTTGCATGAAATCCATTATCCTGCCCGTGTGAAACTCTGACGAGGTGAGGCTCATACACCGATTTCGGCTGCCTGGCATCACTTTGGCCGATGCCCTGACCCTGACCGCGCCGGTATTGGCCGTGGCGATTGGTGCCCCCGTTGTCACGCTTTCGCTCGTGGTCGCCTACGCCCTGCTGTGGCGCCAGCGCCGAGGCCGGGTTTGGCGCCACACCGGCCGCGGCTTTGCCGTGCTTGCCGTGATGCTCACGCTGCACCATGGCGCGGGGCTGTCGGCGCTCCTCGCCTATCTTTGTCTCAGCATCGTGCTCGGCCTGCTCGCCCGCCCGCCGGGGGAGAAGCGCCGCTTCGTCGATGGCCTGGCGCTGGTCCTTGCGCTCGCCCTGCTGGCGCCGCCGAGCCTGCCGCTGGCGCTGGCGCTTTATCTCTGCCTGTTCGATCTGCGCTTTCACCGCACTCGCGGGCTGGTGCTGGTGCCTGTGGTGGTGCTGGCGGCCTGGGGGCCGGCGCCCTTGAGTGTCGCTCTCGGCACGGCCATCGGGATTGCCGCGCGCACCCTGACGGGACGAGCCGGACGGCCCAGGCTGCGCGGCGGCAGCGGCCCCATCCAGAACGCCGTCGCCCATTTCTACCGCCTGCTCATGGGCATCTATTATCGCCGGGTCGAGGCCGCCGGCCTGGCCAACGTTCCGGCGCAAGGCCCGGTGCTGATCGTCGCCAACCATGCCAATGCCTTCATCGACGGCGGCATGGTGGCCGCCTGTCTGCCTCGCCAGGTCACACTGACCGCCCGCGCCAGCCTGTCGCAGAAGCCGCTCAACCGCGTGCTGCTGGAAGCGCTCGGCATCATCCAGCTGCACCGCGCGCAGGACAAGGGTTCCGACATGAGCGCCAACAGGACGGCACTGGCCGGCGCCATCGAGCGTCTGGCGGAGGGCGGTGTGCTCTGCCTGTTTCCGGAAGGCCAAAGCAATACGGACCCTGCCATGCGCCGCTTTCGTTCCGGCGCCGCACGCATCGCGCTGGCCTATGGCGAGCGCGCGGCCGCCGAGTCCCTGCCCGACCTCACCATCATTCCCGCCGGCCTGCTTTATGACGACAAGTCTCGCCTGCGCTCGACGGCACTGGTCGAGTTCGGCGCCCCGATCAGCTTGCGCCAATGGTTGGCGGAGCAAGGGGATAAGGCGAGCCCGAGAGCGCTCAGCGAGACCTTCTTCAAGGCCATTGCCGCCCTGGTGCCGCAATATGCCCGCCAACGTGACGCCAGGCGCCTGCCCTACCTCGCCGATCTCGCCGCGCGCGGCGTGCGCCCGCCGCAGCCCCTGGGTCACCCCGAATCCCGCCTGCTGCGCGCCTGGCAGTGGCGCCGCCGCCTAAGCCTGGCGGATGCCGGCCCTGTGCTTTCAGACGCCATGGCACTGCGCCGCGAGGCCCGCCGCCATGGCATTGCCACCGAGGATCTGCTGGTGGCGCTGTCGCGCTGGCGGGCAACGCTATTTGCCCTGCGCGAGATCGAGCTGCTCTTGGTCGGCTTAGCCCCGGCGCTGTGGGGGGCGCTCAATTATCTGCCGTCGCTACTGGCGCTCTGCTACGAGGCCCGCCGCGCGCCGCGCCTCGAGGACCAATGGGCGACCCATTTCATCATTCCCGCGCTGATCGTGCTGCCGTTCTTCGCCCTGGTGCAGACGGCACTGGTCGCCACGCTGGTCTCGCCGCTCGCAGCCACACTCTACCTCGCCACCCTGCCCTACTTCGCCCGCGTATCGCTGCACTACGGCGACCGCGCCCGCGCCTCGTGGCGGCGTGCGCGAAGCTACCTGCGCCTGGTCAGCCTGCCCGATAGCGAGCGCCAGCGCCTGCGTCAGGCCCTGCGCGAGGTCGTGGCTAGCTGTCGCGGAAACCTGCTCGGGCGCTCGAATTAGGGCGATTCCGGCAAAGCCCACACAAGCAAATTCGTATTACGCCGAATCGACCGGCCGCACCAGGGAGGCAGCCCTGAGCTCCGCGTATACAGCTTCTATTTGCGGCTCAAGGCTATCGGCATTGACGAGGCAGCCTTTGCGCGGGGGAGCACTGATCTGCGCAGAAAATGGCATCAGAACGTCCGCATCCACCCCTACCGCGCCAGCAATTTGTCGCAGTGCCGCCGAAGGCTCTGAGCACATTTGATCGTAATCGACGAACAGAACATCGGCCTTATGATTACGCAGCACATAATCATAAACGTGATGCCAATACTTTAGCCAGTATTGCACAGATCGCCGTGAGCCCCACAGCTCGCGCGAATGGGAAGCCAAGACAAAAGGCTTCAAATTCGCCCCGAACTCGAAATGCCCGAGCCAGCTCATATACGCCAGACCAAAGGCGTCACGCTCGTGTCGAGTCAGAAAAAGCTCGTGTTGACGCAGCAAAGAGCGGGCCTGGTCCAGGGGATGACGGAAAGCGACCAAAATGACCGCATCGGAAAAGGCTTGCCGCAAGGCCGGTATGCGCAGCAAATTATTATTGTTCTTTGCCAAATACCTGGTTGAGTCCGTGCCCTCGGAAGCGGCAACAACGTTTTGCACGAATGTTCTATAGTCTTCTACTGTTTGCGTGTCTGGAACATAAGGAAACAACCCTTCCTTGCTAACGTATTTATTGGCATCGAAGGTCAGCCAGAACACTTCTTCGAAAGCCTCCGGACTGTCGTAATCGACCTTCAAACGGTCCTGGTGAGCACGCTCCCGCAATTGTCTGCGGGTTCTGAAAGCAGAGGACAGGCGCGACCAAAAGAACGGCGCGTGCACAAACGGCATGTGTCGATAGGTGAGGCTGGTAAAGGCACCGGTGTGATACAGAGCTTCCAGCAATATGGTGGTCCCCGAGCGCGCCAGCCCGGTCACATATACCGGGCGAGAACTCGGTCTGTGCGCACCGCGTGCCAACGAACAGTCGACATCGAAAGCGATCCGGCGCAGGAAGGGCCAACCCAGGACGAGCCTGTGAAAGAGCCGATCGATCCGGCCATAATCGGAATTCACCGGCGCGCGGCGAATTCGCCAACACAGATAGGCTATGCAGATGGCCATGGCGAAGGCGTTGAACCGCCAAGCCAGAATATGCGCCTCCACCGCGGCGACATCACCGAGCACGAGCCAGAACAATGCCACACTAGGTATTAGAAACGCTGCAGCCAAGGCAATCAACAAGAAGAGGAGCGTCAGGCTGTCGAGCAGAATCCCCAGCGCATACCGCGGCAAGGCCCGCTCCTTCCAATGATCGGAGATGCGCCGGGATGCGATCACCCTGAATGCCTTGCGGCAGCGGCCGTGCAGCCGAACGGACGTGTCGGCAAGCGCAATGCGATGAAAAACCTGAATGCCTATCGATACGCCGACAACCGCCACCAGAGCGTCCAACAGAAGCTCATTCGGCATCGTGTTCCGGTCCGGCAATATCCGCCTTGTCGTCTTTTGCGGCGCGGCCCTTCCTCATAAGCCGCTTCAGCGGGTACCAGACAAGCCCGAATACCATCAAGGCGATCGCGACCAGTATGCCCAACGCAGCGCCGATCGCGCCCAACCCCAACCCCGGGCCGACGTAAGCGAATGCGGCGCTTGGAAAACAAAAAACAATAATGACCGCTACTGCTATCGATCTAGGCATCTCTCGTGACCCTCAACTCGCTACTCAAGCCAGATAATCGCAAGGGCTCAGCTCATAGTAAGAGCCACCCATCGTCAATGAATTTTCTGGCGCGCCTCTCCCGGAGCACGTCGCGACCCCCAGCGATCCGGGTGTATCGGCAGCATTCTCACGGACAACTTGGAAAGACCGGAAAATAGCTCGCCGATAACCAGATCGCATTCTCGACATGCGAATTGTATTTCTCGTTCACGACATTGTTGAATTCGAAGATCTTGTCCCCTGCGTCAGTAACCAACATCACGCGCCCTTCATCAGGAGACGTGATGAGGACGCCTCCGTCCGGCAGGTATTGATGCTTGCCCATGGCCGGCGAGCTGAAATCCGCATCGCCTCCCAGCAAGGGATTCCGGACAATGTTTGTCGTGGGATCGATCCTTAGCAATTCGGACCGATTCATTCGCGTATTGTTGTTGAACACCGAGATCATTCCGTCAGCCGTGAAGTCGGGATCGTGCTGCGCGATCCACGGCCCGTTACGGGACCATTTGACGAGATGGCTGCCGGAGTCGATAACGGCGAGCATGTTCAATTCGCGCAAGCTGATCAACAGGTCTCCCGCCTCGAAGGCCGCGAAATTTTCGGCCATCTCCGGCGATAGAATCTCGACATCGTTGGGATGGAAGAGGTCTTCCTCTTCCGCGTGAGGGTCGGCCTGAAAATGCTTGAATGGAAAATCCAGCCGCATGGGAAATAGGGTTGACTCGCGCTCTTGGCTGGGAAGGATCGTTTCGACCAGACCGATTTTCTGCAGGGTCTCGCCGCTTTCGCCATCGAATTGCACGATATATTGATAATGCGCATGGGGCGTGTTCTCGCCAAGCCATGTCCAGAATGTGCCGTCACCATTGGTGCTGAAACTGTGATGGTAAGCACCGCTTTCCACCCATATTGGCCGGCCGCATCGATCGATGCGCGTCATCACGTCTCCCATGTCGAAATTCAAGATCAGTGAGCCATCAGATAGCACAGCCAGCCCGTGAGGCATGTCTGAGCCATTCAACGGCCCGTCCGGATCATAAATTTCGTAGCTGATCGGCCACTCATGCTTCAGCTGCATTGTGTTGTCATAGAGTCGGACCGCATATTCGTTGGCGTCAAATTCATGAGCCATGACAAGAAAATATCCAGACGGCACCAGATCTGGCCGGTAGATCGCGAACGTCTCGCGCGGCGCTGCTGCCGGCGCCCGTCGAACCACGCGGTCTCGCCTGATCTCGCCGAACTCTACGACGGAAAAGATGATATTCGGCAACGCCACTACGCCGTCATACGGCCACCAGCCGAAGAGCAACATGCAGAACGAATATATGCCGCCAAGAAGGAAGACGAGGAAAGTGATCGATATTCGAAACAGTATTTGCGCGATACGTTCTGCCATCACCGCAACGATCCAGCCGGGCTACAGATGTCTCGTGGATACACTGCGGGGTAAGCGCGAACAAGGCAAATCCATGCGCGATCTCTGTCGCCAGCGATCACACCGCATTGCACCGTTCCACATCTCACCTGCGAGCAGACTTGATCGGATGGCGCGACTCATCACGCACCCGCATCCAGATCCCGCAGCCAGCGCTTCGCCGTGCCCGAGGTATAGTTGGCAAGGTATCGCCGCGCCACGTCGGCCTCTATCCGCTCAAGCCTTTCGGGATCCGGCATGAAGTGGTGCGGGTCGTTGCCGTCATCATAATAATAGAAGCTGTGGCACAGCGGACAGCGCAGGATGCTTAGGCAGTGTTCGAGCTTGTCTGCCGCCGCCGGCAAGCTCTCGCCCTGCATTGCCTCGGCGTGGCTACTCGCCGGCAGGTGCCTGCAGATTTCGCATGTCTGCCACGGAGCTTTCGGCATTGTCGCTTCCTCTCATCGGCAACCAGTCGAGCGCCTATAAGGCAAACGGCGGCACCTCGTAGACATCTCCCAAGCCGGCGACGTCGAACCTTTTCCCGCGCACGCCGAGCTCGTAAGACAGCTCGCGAGGCTCGCTGTCCGCCGCCTGGCGGAACGTGATGGTTAGCCAGCGCGAGCTGTCCCATTCCCAGCCAAGAACATCGCCAATGCGGGCCAGCTCGCCGGGCGCCAGTTCCACTTCCGTGCCGCGCGGGCCGTGATGCGCCGCGGCGCCGCTAGCCTCGTCGACAGTCGTGGAATATCTCGCTCGGACCGTGGCCTTGCAGGCTTGGTCCGTGGTGTTCTGGAGGTAGAGAACTTCGACCACGTCGTCGGCGGTTTTCGCCGGCACGTCCTGCGTGAGCACCCTGGGCAAAGGCGCCGCGGGATCGGCCGCTGCCACCGGCCGAGTGCCCTCAGTCACCGCAAGACGACGACATGGTCAGTTGCCAGGGATGTAGTTCGGCGCCTCGCGGGTCACGGTGACGTCGTGGACGTGGCCCTCGCGGATGCCCGAGCCGGTGACGCGCAGGAACTCGGCGCCTTCGCGCAGCGCCGCGATGTCGGCGCTGCCGGTATAGCCCATGGCCGAGCGCAGGCCGCCGACGAGCTGGTGCAGGACGTTCGAGACCGGACCCTTGAAGGGCACCCTGCCCTCGACGCCTTCGGGCACGAGCTTGAGGGCATCCTCGACCTCGGCCTGGAAATAGCGGTCGGCC
>CAZVDW010000103.1:0-6381 GCA_964625645.1 uncultured Rhodospirillaceae bacterium | reverse complement strand
AGGAAGTCGCAAGAGCCCTGCGACCAATGCGATGCACAGTTGCCGTCGGAGATCGCCACGTTGTTGCCGGTGTCATAGACGACCAGGCCCATGGGGTGATCGAGAACCCACATGTTGATCGGGATCTTGATGTCGCGGGCTTCCGGATAGGTCGGGATCAGCCCCTGGATGTTGAACGGGCCAAACTGGCCGCTGGCCGCCCAATAGAGCTTCTGCGCCGAAGCGCCGCTCGCCCCCATCATGCATACCGCGGCGACGGCCGCGGCGGCGAATCCAAGTTTTCTCATGAGATTCCTCTCCCTGATATTATTGCCGCGCTCCAAGAACGCGACAGTTTTATTGCCCCCCACGTTTGCGAGTCGGCAATTGGTACCGCTTACGGTCCTACGCGAGGACGCTTGAAATCGCAAGGGAATTCCGGCTCTAGCCGCCGAACACGCGCGCGAAAATCGTGTCCACATGTCGCAGGTGGTGAGCCTCGTCGAAGAGGTTCGCGAGTGCGGCTTCATCGAGGTGCGCGCACACTTCCTCGTCGCCCGCCAGCAGGCTCTGAAAGTCGCCTTCGCCACGCCAGACAGGCATGGCGCAGCGCTGCACCGCTGCATAGGCGCCCTCGCGGCTCATGCCGGCCTGAGTCAGCGCCAGCAACACATTTTGCGAATGCACCAGGCCACCGAGCTGGTCGAGATTGCGCCGCATGGTGTCGGGATAGACCAACAGCTTGTCGATCAGGCCGGTCAGGCGGGCGAGAGCAAAGTCCAGCGTGACCGTGGCGTCGGGCCCGATATTGCGCTCGACGGAGGAGTGGGAGATGTCGCGCTCGTGCCACAGGGCGACGTTCTCCAGCGCCGGGGTGACGGCGGCCCGTACCAGCCGCGCAAGCCCGGTCAGGTTCTCTGTCAGCACCGGATTGCGCTTGTGTGGCATCGCGGACGAGCCCTTCTGCCCGGCCGAGAAGAACTCTTCGACCTCGCGCACTTCGGTACGCTGCAAGTGGCGGATTTCCGTGGCCAGGCGCTCGACCGAGCTGGCGATGACGCCGAGGGTGGCGAAGAACATGGCGTGGCGGTCACGCGGGATGACCTGGGTCGAAACCGTCTCCGCGACCAGACCAAGCCGCTTCGCCACATGTGCTTCGACCTGCGGATCGATGCTGGCGAAGGTGCCGACGGCGCCGGATATGGCGCAGGTCGCGATTTCCGCCCGCGCCGCCACCAGGCGGGCGCGGTTGCGGTCGAACTCGGCATAGGCCTGGGCGAGCTTGAGGCCGAAAGTCGTAGGCTCGGCGTGAATGCCGTGGCTGCGGCCGACGCAAATCGTCGTCTTATGCTCGCGCGCCCGCTTCTCCAGCGCGATCAGGAGGGCATCGAGGTCGGCGATGAGAATATCGCTGGCGCGCGTGAGCTGCACCGCAAAGCAGGTGTCGAGCACGTCCGAGGAGGTCAGACCCTGATGCACGAAGCGCGCCTCCTCGCCGACATGTTCCGCAAGGTTGGTCAGGAAGGCGATGACGTCGTGCTTGACCTCGGCCTCGATCTCGTCGATGCGCGCAACCTCGAAGGCGCCGCGCTCGGCAAGTGCCGCGGCGACGCCGGCGGGGATGACGCCGAGCTCCTCCTGCGCTTCGCAGGCATAGCGCTCGATATCGAGCCAGATGCGGAAGCGCGTCTCCGGTTCCCAGAGAGCGGCCATCTCGGGCCGGCTGTAGCGGGGGATCATGCTGTCGTCCTCAACGGAGCGCGGCGGCGATATTGCCGCCGTCGACGGTTAACACGGCGCCGGTGGTCTTTTCGGCCAGAGCGAGGTCGAGGAAGGCCTGGGCAACGTCATCGGCCGTCACTTCGCGGCCCAACAGATTGCTTGCCATATAGTCGTCTTCCTCAAGGCCGCGAGCGGCGGCGCGTGTGGCGATCATGTCGTCGGTCATCAGCCCTGAGCGAATACGGTCGGCATTGACCGCGTTGGAGCGAATGCCGTCGCCGCCGTAATCGAGGGCGTATTGTCGGCTGAGAAACAGCGTCGCCGCCTTGGGCAGGCCGTAGGGGCCGAACTCGCGCCCCGGGTTCACCGCCTGCTTGGAGACGTTGAACAGCAAGGCGCCGCCGGTGCCTTGCGCCTGCATGATCTTGACGGCTCCTTGAGCGACGCGCTGGTGGCCGAAGAAATTGAGCTCGAAGCTCTGGCGCAACACCGCCTCGTCAACCTCGCCTATACGGCCCTGCCAGGCCGCCCCGGCATTGGAGACGAGGATATCGAGACCGCCATGGCTGCGGCAGATGCTAGCGAAGGCCGCGTCGACGGAGGCCTGCTCCGTTACGTCGCAGGCCAGATCCGCTCCATCGAGATCGAGCGTCACCACGGTGGCGCCCGCGGCCTCGAAGGCGCGTGCGGTGGCGGCACCGATGGCGCCCGCGCCGCCGGTAACAGCGGCGATCTGCCTTGCCAGGGGCTTCTCCGCACCCTTGCCGAGCTTGGCCTGTTCCAGCGACCAGTATTCGATGTCGAACAGGTCGGGCTCGTCGATGCTGGTGAAGCGGCCGAGGCCTTCGGCAGCGCCGATCACCGCCACGCTGGCTTCGGCGAGGTCGGCGGCAATCGCGGCTGCGCCGGCGCCGGCACCGACGCCGAAAAGGCCCAGCCCGCGCACCATCACCACACGCGGCAGCGTGTCCAACTGGGTCTTGGGCACGCCGTCGCGGCCATTGTTGCGGCCGAAATAGGCATCGTAATCGCTAGCGAACTCGGTCAGCGCGCTCCGCGCGGCCGCGCGCCAGGCGTCGAGCTTGCCGGCTTCGGGGGGCGGCAGGATCAGTGGCTTGCCCTTGGTGCGGATGACGTGATCGGGCGTCACCACGCCGGCCTGGCCGTAGCGTTCCAATTCCTCGCCGTTGACGTAGTCGAGCACTGCGGCACCGGCCCGGTGATCGAGCAGCCAGCGCTTGCCGCCCAAGGCGCCGCGCAGCACCGGCGCCACCTCTTCGAGCGGCGCCAGTGCCGCCGGCAGGGCGACAGGCACGAAGCGCGC
Source organism: uncultured Rhodospirillaceae bacterium (assembly GCA_964625645.1). Taxonomy (GTDB): domain Bacteria; phylum Pseudomonadota; class Alphaproteobacteria; order UBA7887; family UBA7887; genus UBA7887. Next base: position 3,356 of record CAZVDW010000103.1, on the reverse strand, counting down.
GCGGCCGGCCCGGGCGAGGCGATCCTCGGCCAGCCCGACCAAGTCTATCATGCGCCGATAGGCCTCCTCGGCGCTTTCGCCGAAGGAGAATATGCCGTGCTTGAGCAGGATCAGCCCCTCGACATCAGGATTGGCGGCACGCACTTCATGAGCCTTCTTGGCCAGGGCGAAACCCGGCATGATGTAGGGCACCATGGCGGCGCGGTTGCCATAGACCTCCGTGCACAGCGCATCGCCGTCGGGTTGATCGGACAGCGCCAGCACCGGCCAGGCATGGGTGTGGTCGATGAACTTGTCCGGCAAAAAGGCGTGCAGCAGCGCCTCGACCGAGGGATTGGGCGCCTTGCTGTCGAGCAGGCTGAGGCGCTGGGCGTTGACCATGTCCTCGTCGGACAGCGTGTCGAGCGCGAGCAGCGGGCGCACCGCCTCGAGGCGCATGGCCGGCAGGCCCGGCGGCTCGATATCGCCCATGTCCCAGCCCGAGCCCTTGACGCAGAGCACGTCGCAGGCGCTGCCCGCGATATCGTGCATTACCGTCTTGACCGAGGTGTTGCCGCCGCCGTGTTGCACCAGCCGCGGCTCGCCGCCCAGCAGGCGCGTGGTGTAGACGCGCAGCGCGACATCCTCGCCAATGCCGTCCGCAGCGTAATGGGCGCTCGCCGCAGCCGCGTCATCGTCCGACCAAAGGTTCTCCATGGCGCTTCCTTAGGGTGCCAGCAACGAGCGGTCAACCACGCTGAGCCGGTCCGGCAATGGCCTTGGTCACATAACAGCGTCGTTCCACGATACAACGGTCGTACCAAGGCCTACGCTTGGTGCTTGTAATTGTCATAGTTGTCTTTAATCATTATACACTATCAATGATTGAGGATGCGCGAAGGGTAGCCTGATGCAAGTTCCTGACCTCCGCCATCATTCCGGCAGCCTCGCCAAGCGCAAGCCTTCGACGAGCCGCTCCGCCATTGCCCGATCGCGGAACGGCCAATTGCCGAAGTCGGCGATGCGGAAGTCGGGATAACGGGCTTGCATGCGTTCCGCCGTCTGCCGTGATGTCTTCTGATTGCTGTCGAGCGCCGCCGCTGCCAATACCAAGAGCGTTCGCGCCACGTCGGGCTGCCGGCGGTCCGAGCGCTGTGCCCATTCCGCGGCTTCGCCATAACGCCCGGCGATGAGGTGCCCCAGGGCGACATGTTGTGTCGCCCAAGACGCGATGCGATCGCGCGGGTCCGACGCTGCCACCTTGGCGCAGTGCGCGATGCCTTCCTCCACGCGTCCGTCTGTAATCAGGATCACCCCGAGCGTCTGGGTAGCGAAGGCATAATAGGGGTTGAGCTCGAGGCTGCGGGCAACTTGAGCCTCGGCGGCCTTGTGGTCGCCGCGACAGGCCAGCAACGTCATGCCAAGCGTGTACTGGGTGAAGTCGCTGTGGCCATTCAGGCGAACGGCTTCGTTCGCATCGTCCAACGCAGCCTCCCGGTCGGCCGGCGTAATTTCCCGGTAGCCGGCGAACAGCTCGCCGACATGGGAGCTCGCGCGCATGGCGAGCGCCATGTAGTTTTCGGGCGAGCGCGCCAACACACTATCGAGCAATGGTCGGGCGGCGAGGAATTTCTCGATATAGGGTTGAAACAGGAATTCGCTGGCCTTGAGGATCAGCGCCTCATCGCTATCGCTGGCGGCCGGCTCCTGCTCGGCCAATTCCACCTCGCGGCGATGGAGGCCGAAGCGAACCGCGTTATACATCCGGTAAGTGAGATCGTCCTGGGCGGTAAAGGGGTCGTCCAAGGTGCCATCGAAGCGGTCGGCGGCGAAGTGCGCGCCGCTTTTGCGGTCGAGAATGCGCGAGGCGGCGCGGTAGCGCGAACCCGCCACCTGCACCGTGGCACTTACCACGAAGTCGGCGCTGTGCGTATCGGACAGCATTTCCCAGCCGGTCTGGTTGGCGAGCGATGTGGCGATTCCCTCCCTGGCTCCGGCGGCAAGCATATCCGCGTCGCCGCCCTTGGCTTCAAATGCGCCGAGCGCGACTGTCGGCTTGCGCCGTACCGTCGCTCGCGCTTGTGCCGAGACGCCGCCCCAGGCAAAAGCCTGCACGGGCTTAGATACGTTCTTGACCTCGTGCTCGCCGATATCCTCGAAGGCGTCATCAATCTTGTTCGAGACTTGATCCGAAACCGCCGCGGAAATGCACGCCCCGCCCGGCGCTGCCAGGCCCTCCAAGCGTGCGGCGAGATTGACGCCGTCGCCGTATACGGTGCCGTCGGGCTTTTCGATGACCTCGCCGAGGTGGATGCCGATGCGGAACCGCATGTCGCGGCCGGCCAGCGCCTTCTGCACGGCCAATGCAGCCTCCGTCGCGCCCGTCGCTGTCTCGAACACCGCGAGCACGCTGTCGCCCGCCATGTCGACGACGCGTCCAGCCCGGCCCTCGATGTGCTCGCGGAAGACCAGCCGCGCAGAATCGAGCGCGGCCACCGTCGCATTCTCGTCCTCCGCCATCAGTTTGGTATAGCCCGCGACGTCGGCTGCGAGGATGGCGGCAAGCCGGCGTTTGATATCCTGATTCATTCCGGCAGCCCCGCCAGCCGCAGGCCTTCGCGCAGGCGCTCGGTCGGCTCGGGGCTCTGGAAGGGCCAGTCGCCGTAATCGTTAATGCGGAAATCCGGATTGCCTGCCAACAGGCGTGCCGCCGCATTGCCAGCCCTGGCGTCGTCGCCTGTCAGCGCCGCTGCCGCTGCCAGGACGGCCAAGGCGCGGGGCTGGTCGGCGCGGCGCTGCTCGGCCTGTTCGGCATATTCCATGGCCTCGTCGTAGCGCCCGGCGGCGAAATTGCCGATGGCGATATCGCGCAGGACCCAATGGGTGTTGGGTGCGCGAGGGCTCGAGTCCAGAGCCTGGCGGCATTGCGCCAGGCCGTCGTCCATGGCGCCCTGGCACATCAGGACCGAGCCAAGGGCGTGCATGGCAATAGAGAAATACGGGTTGAGCTCCAGGGCGCGCTCCATCTCGCGGCGGGCGGCTGCCGGATCGGCCTTGGCGAAGACGTAGACCGAGCCCAGGACGACACGCGCGAAGTCGCTGTTCTCGTTGAGCTGCACGGCCCGGCTGGCGGCTTCGAAAGCCGCTTTGGCGTCATCCTCCGCGACCTTTCGATAGCCGCAAAACGCCTCATGCAGGTGGGTGTGCGCCTTCATGCCGAGCGCCATGAAGTTCTCGGGCTCGCGCGCGAGCAGGCTATCCAACATGGCGCGCCCTTCGAGATAGGCAGCGACATCGTTCTCGAAGAGACGCTTGCCGGCTTTCAGGAGCAGGGTCTGGCTATCGCTGGCGCTGTCGCCACGCGCCTTCGCGCCTTC
>CAZVDW010000102.1:0-3220 GCA_964625645.1 uncultured Rhodospirillaceae bacterium | reverse complement strand
TGGCGAAAGAAGCTTCTTAACAGACGACAACTTAGTTTCTACTTTAGTGATTGAATCATAGTAACTTTCTCATGATACTAATAATCTGAATACAAATTGGTTTAATAATAATCAATTCTTATTATGTTAGAGAATGGTATTGCTTTTACGCCAGTGGCGATTTCAGTTTGTTGGCACTTCAATGTTGATGGATCAAGATCGCATTCAACTCCAAAAAAGAATCTCTCGGTAGTTCCTATAGGAATAAGTTCGAGTAATGTTACTTGGCCAAATCTCACGTCTATTGTGATAATTTTATCGGGAGACTCCACAATTTTATATGCTTCACTTTCTGCGGCAAGCATATAGAAAATAAAGAAATAGGCAATCCCCACAGGTATTAGTATTTCTCTTCGAAAAAAACCAATCAAAGCAAATAAATATAAAAAATATCTCCAAGAACCCTTTTTTCTTTTTAGGAAATTTGCAAGTTTTCGATAAAAAACGAGTGATGCAGCGATAAACAAGGAACTGATAAACGCTTCTGGTCTCTTAAAAGCTGCCAGAAAGAAATCAGCAGCCTCTGAGTAATCGATAACATTTATGCCAAATTGCGAAAATAGTACAATTTCGTATAGGAGACCCAATCCGCTTACGAAAAGATATAGGATAGTTAAAAAGAAAGTGGGGTTCTCGAGAAAATACGCCAGCACTTTGGGTCCTACCCAGTCAGGCTTATCTTGGAACAACAGTTGTCCCATGCGCTCCGTAGTTTGCCGCATAGTGACCCCCTCCGATGTGCTGATTTTCAACAATCTCTAGTACACGGTCGCAGCAAGGTTGGCAAAAAATATTCGACCCACCCGATATCATGCAAGTATTTCTTTGGTCCAGTGATGGACCTACGCGGCAATATCGCGGAAATCATAAAAATTTCGTCCGTGTCATTGAAGGCTGATCATTGGCCTCGAAAGTCGAGCTTGAGATTCCTGGGGACTTGGCCGCAATCGCGGTTGGTCACTCTTTGAGTTTACTATACGCGGTCTGAGCGTAACCGCCCATCGGGCCATATCCCCGGTATTGCGGTGCCTCGGAACTCCAATGCTTTCGGCAAGAGAGTCGAGAACCGGGAGCACGCGGTGTCTCTGCACTTGATGCATGGCGACGTTGTCCGCATAGATCAGACGCCCCGAGTCATGCCATCGATGGCAGCTGGCGCTACTTTCCAGATTTGGGAGATTGAGGATATCGCCAGTTTGCCAGCTCGGATTTCAAGCTGGCCGGTCCCAACTCTCACGCTCGCTTGATCGGAAGTCGGTCGCTGGGGTAGAAGTGGTGTGCTGTCGCGCCTTGCCGTGCCCCACCCGGAGACAGGTACCATTTCCAATCCCGTAGATCGCTGCCATGCGGTATCGGACCTGCGCGCGCTGGCCAGGCGGCGTTTGCCGCGAGCCGTCTTCGATTTCATCGACGGCGCCGCCGAGGACGAGGTGTCGCTGCGCAACAGCAGCGCCGGCTTCGGCCACTACGACCTGGTGCCGCGCATGCTGGCCGGCCTCGAATCCGTCGATACCGGCACGGAAGTGATGGGGCGCAAGATCGACCTGCCGCTGATCATCTCGCCGACCGGCATCGTGAAGCTGTTCCGGCGCGAGGGCGAGGGCGCGCTGGCTGCCGCGGCAAGGCGCGCGGGCTCGATCTACACCCTGTCGACCGGTGCCGCGACCAGCATCGAGGATGCCGCCGCCGCTGCCGGGCCCGCTGGCGCGATGTGGTTCCAGATTTATGTCTGGCGCGACCGCTCGCTGACCGGGGAGTATATCCGCCGTTGCCGCGAGGCCGGCTACAAGGCGCTTTGCCTGACCGTGGATGTGCCGGTGTTGGGCAAGCGCGAGCGCGACTTCCGCAATCATTTCGGCCTGCCGCTGAAGATCAGCCCGCAGCTGGTTTTCGACGTGCTGAGCCATCCCGCGTGGTTCTGGCGCGACTACCTGACGGCACCCAGGATCACCTTGCCCAATATCGAAGGCTCGAACGTCGATAACGACCTGACGATGATGAGCAAGTTCATCGATTCCCAGTTCGATCCGTCCGTATCGTGGCAGGATGCCGCGTGGATGCTCGAGGAATGGGACGGGCCGTTTGCGGTCAAGGGCATTCTTTGCGCCGAGGATGCGCGCCGGGCGGTCGACCTGGGCTTCAGCACCATCATCGTCTCGAACCATGGCGGGCGGCAGCTCGATCAGGCGCCGGGGCCGATCGACGTGCTGCCGGAGATCGTCGAGGCCGTCGACGGGCGCGCCGAGGTCATACTCGATGGCGGCGTGCGCCGCGGCACCGATATCCTCAAGGCCGTCGCCCTCGGCGCCAAGGCCTGCATGACCGGCCGGCCCTTCCTGTACGGTCTGGCGGCGGCGGGACCGGCGGGCGCCGATCGCGTCTTCGAGATCCTCGGCGACGAGATCCGCCGCAACATGACCTTGGTCGGTGTCGGCAATCTTGCCGAGCTCGGCCCACAGCACCTGCGGCAACGCAAGTAGAGGAGAGTGGCAATGAAGCGGATAGTGTGTCTGCTGGCAGCGGCGGCGATAAGCGTATCGGGGGCGGCGGTAGCGGCGGAGCCGATCAAGATCGGCGTCATCCTGCCCTATTCCGGGGTCTATGCCAGCCTCGGCAGCGAGATCACCCAAGGCATGGAGCTGGGCTTCGCCACCTTCGGCGCGGAAGTGGCGGGCCGGCCGATCGAGCTGGTCACCGAGGATTCCGAGGTCAAGCCGAACACCGGCCTCGCCAAGGCCAAGAAGCTGGTTTTCCAGGACCGCGTGGACCTGCTGGTCGGCCCCGTGGCCTCGAATGTCGCCAACGCGCTGCGCGACTTCGTGCATGGTCAGGAAATTCCGCTGATCATCCCCAATGCGGGCAACAATGTGCTGACCGGCGAGCGCTGCAGCCCCTGGGTGCTGCGGACCTCGTTCTCCAATGCCCAGATCACCCGCGGCATGGGGCCGTGGATGGTCGGGCGCGGCTTCGACAGCATCTATCTCATCGCCGCCGATTATGCGGCCGGGCATCAGATGATGGATGCCTTCCGCGAGACCTATGTCGCGGCCGGCGGCACCGTGGTCGGCGAATCCTTTCCGGCGCTGCGCGACACCAAGGATTTCGGCCCCTTCCTGGCCCGCATCAAGGCGGCGGGGCCGAGCGCGGTGTTTGCCTTCTTCGCCGGTGGCCAGGCCATTCA
>CAZVDW010000101.1:0-1642 GCA_964625645.1 uncultured Rhodospirillaceae bacterium | reverse complement strand
GTGGGCGATCCGCTGTTTCGCCGCTGGGCCAGCCTGATGGGCGAGGACCACTGGCTCGACGACCCACGCTTCGACGGCGACGCGGCGCGCGGCGACAACCGCGACATCGTCTGCGAGCGCATGGCGCAATGGACCGGCGAGCGCAGCAGCGAGGAATGCCTGGCGGCGCTACAGGCCGCGAACATACCGGGTGCGCCCGTGCTGTCGCCCCAGGACGCGCTCGACCATCCCCATATCAATGCCTTGAAGCTGATGATCCCGCTGGCCTATCCCGGTGTCGGGGAGCCGGCCCCGGTGGCGCCCGTGCCGATGAAACTGTCGGAAACCCCAGGGGGCATCCGCCACCGCGCCCCGACGCTCGGCGAGCATACGGACGAAATTCTCGGCGAGCTGGGCTATGACGGGGCGGCCATAGGCGCGCTACGCCAGGCGGGCGTCGTATAGTGGTGGACAAGCGGGATATAGCCTTCGACGTTTGGCAATTCGTTCGCATCATGGTGCAGCTCGAGGCAACAGCCAAAGGCGGTGCGGCCTGGTCGGCCTGGCGCGAGGCCTGGGAGGAGCTCGACGCCAAGCTCGTTTCCCTGCGCCACCGCGATCCGCGCGCCTTCGGCGAATTGATGATGGCTCAACAGGTGGTGCTGCCACTGCAGCGGCGCGGCCAGCTTGCCGAGGTCAGCATGGCCGTGCAAGCCGTGCTCACCAACCTAGACGCCTCGATCGGCGACCGTAAGCTCGATGGCCAGCGGCGCACGGATTTGCGCTTCGAGCGCTCGGAGATGGCGGACTTGGCAGAGACCTTGCGGCAACGCGCCGGCAAGGACACCAGCAAATCCGCGCCGCGAAAGCGGCAGCGCAAACGTCGAGAAAACAATACCTAAATACAGTTGGTTCCGATTCAACTTGATATATGTCATAGTTATAGTCTAGTGACCTGCTAGACTCTAAACGGTATGCGCGGCGCGCAACCCTTAAGACATGACGTGAGGCATGGAAGACCGCAGTTCAATAGCCGGTTCCGGGAACGCCGAGACGAGTCGTGCGTGGAAGGGCGACCCAGGCCGGGATATCGTCACCTACCGATTGCTGGTGCTTGGCTGGGCTGCCGCGGCGCATGCCGGCGATCAAGGCGATATCGCCGAGCGTATCGGCCGCAATGCGGAAATCCTGGTTCACCTGTCGGATGAAGGTTTCACCGGCTTAATTCCACAGGCGATCCTCGAATTCGACCATGGCGAGCGCGTCTACCTGGGCCGTATCGAAAATCGCCGCAACACCTATTTGCTGTACTGCCGCACAACGAATTTCAGCGCCGCCGTCGAGGTGACGCTTGACGACACGGGGCAGGAGCTTACGGCCGGCCACGTGCACGATTTCCATGGCGATGAGGAGGCGGCGGTAAGCTGGACCGAAATCCTGGCCGATCGTTTCCGGCGCGGCGAGCTGCAACAAGCCGCAAACGAAGATCCCGACAAGGCTGCTGTGCGCATTGCCCGTGTCGGCGGCCAGCGCAATCGCCAACGCTACAAGCGCAGCTCGGTCTTTTGTGCCGGCAAGGTACGCACCGAGACCGAGGAGTTCGAGTGCGACATCCTCAATATCTCGGCCAGCGGCGCGCAAATCAGAGTCCTGAATGGTGTCG
>CAZVDW010000100.1:0-2505 GCA_964625645.1 uncultured Rhodospirillaceae bacterium | reverse complement strand
GCGCAGGCGCTTGCGGCTCTGATCGGCGGCCTCGGCGTGAGCAACGGCGATCATGTGGTCGTGGTCGGGCCGGGTGGCAGTGCCGGTGCCATGACCCTGGCGACGCGCGTCTACTGGACCTTCAAGGCGGCCGGCCATGACGCCGTGTCGCTGCTGGATGGCGGCTTTGCCATCTATCGCGCGGCCCGTGGCGCCATCGAAGAAGGCGAGCTGACGCCGCCGGCGCGCGGCGACTATGGGGTTTCCATCCGCGCCGATATCATTGCCGGAGCCGGCGACGTCGCCGCGCCCGGCGCTGCGGCCCTGATCGACAGCCGCATGTCCGACCAATATGTCGGCGTCAACCAGTCCCGTGCCGTGGCCCGCGCCGGCACCCTGCCGGGGGCGGAGAACGTGCCCATCACTTGGCTGACCAGGCCCGACGGCCGCTTCCAGCCGCCCGAGATGCTGGCAAATCTGGCGCGGAACAGCGCCCTTTCGGCCGACGCCCCGCTGATTACCTTCTGCAATTCCGGCCAGATGGCCTCGCTCGACTGGTTCGTCGCCCACGAGCTGCTCGGCAACCACCAGGCCCGCATGTATGACGGCTCGATGATCGACTGGGCCCGGGACGAGACGCGCCCCGTCGAGCGGCGGATCGGTGGCGACTGAGGTCCGCGCCTGGCTGGACTCCCTCGGGCTCGGCGAGCACGCTGAGGCGTTCGCCGAGAACGGTGTCAGCCGCGACCTGTTGCCGGATCTGACCAACGACGACCTCAAGGATCTCGGCGTCGCGCGGCTTGCCGAGCGCAAAACCCTTCTCAAGGCCATCGCAGCGCTTGACGCGCCCGCGCCCGCGCCGCGCCAGGAGGCGGAGCGGCGCCAGATCACGGTCATGTTCTGCGACCTCGTCGGCTCCACCGCCTTGGCGGAGGCGCTCGATCCCGAGGAGCTGCGCGGCGTAATGCAGGCCTATCAGAGCGCGGCTGGCGGGGTTGTCGAGCGCTATGGCGGCCACGTCGCGCAATATCTCGGCGACGGTCTGATGACCTATTTCGGCTGGCCGCAGGCGCATGAGGACGATGCCGAGCGCGCCGTGCGAGCCTCGCTCGATATCGTCGCGGCCGTCAACGCCATGGAGCTGCAAGTCCGCATCGGCATCGCCACCGGTCCCGTGGTGGTCGGCGAGACGGGTGCTGGCGATGCCTCGGTGCCGAAGCTGGCGGTCGGCGAGACGCCCAACCTGGCGGCGCGCGTGCAGGGGCTGGCGGGCGCCGACGAGATCGTCGCGGCGGATACCACGCGGCGCCTGCTGGGCGCGGTCTTCACCCTCGACGATCTGGGCGCGCATGCGCTCAAGGGCATCGTCGAGCCGGTGCGGGCCTGGCGCGTCGTGGATATCGCCGCGGCCGAGGGCCGGCTTGCCGCCGTCCACGGCAGCCATCTGACGGCGTTTGTCGGCCGCGAGGCGGAGCTGGCCCTGCTGACCGAGAAATGGGAACAGGCAAAGGCCGGCGAGGGCCAGCTGGTGCTGCTCTCGGGCGAGCCCGGCATCGGCAAGAGCCGGCTGGCCCAGGCCATGCGCGAGCGCGCCGTCACCGACAGTGCCATGGCCTCGTTCTACCAATGCTCACCCTACCACACCAACACGGCGTTCCACCCGATCTCGGACTATGTCGCAAGGGAGGCAGGCTTTGGCCCCGCCGACGACGCGAAGACCCGACTCGACAAGATCGACACCCATGTTCGCAGTATCGGACTGGTCGTGGACGAGGTGGCGCCACTGATTGCGGCGGCACTGTCGGTGCCTATCGGCGAGCGCTATCCGCGCCTCGACATGAGCCCGCAGATGCAGAAGGAGCGCACTGTCGAGGCCCTGGCCAACGCCATGATCGTAGCGCAGGCGCAGGCGCCGCTGCTGTTCCTGGTCGAGGACATGCATTGGGCTGACCCGAGCTCGCTGGACACGGCGACGCGAATCGTCGAGCGCCTGCGCGACAAGCCCATCCTGGCGCTGTTCACCTTCCGCCCCGAATTCGCGGCGCCCTGGGGCCACCTCGACTACGCGACGCCGCTGACGCTCGGCCGCATGGGCCGTGCCCGAGTGCATGAGCTGGTTGCCAGGGTAACAGGCGGCAAGACGCTTCCCAATGAGGTGGAAGATGAGATCGTCGCCAAGACCGACGGCGTGCCCCTGTTCGTCGAGGAGCTGACCAAGACGGTGCTCGAAAGCGGGGTAGTCGAGGAGCGCGACGGCGCCTGGGCGCTGAGCGGCCCGCTCACCGGCCTTGCCATCCCCTCGACCTTGCGCGATTCCCTGATGGCGCGGCTCGACCGCCTCGGCGCCAGCAAAGAGGTGGCGCAGATCGGCGCCTGCATCGGCCGTGAGTTCTCCCATGCCCTGCTCGCCGCCGTCTCGCCGCTCGATGACGATGCGCTCCAGGAGTCGCTGGCGCAGCTCATTGATGCCGAGCTGATTTTCAGTAGCGGCTCACCGTCGGAGATCAGCTACACCTTCAAGCACGC
>CAZVDW010000099.1:0-4157 GCA_964625645.1 uncultured Rhodospirillaceae bacterium | reverse complement strand
GGGCAGCACGCTGGCATCCCCTTCGGCCGCCGGAAAACCGGAATCGACACCCTCGTAGTACTGCGCAAACGCGCTCCCCGACAGCGCGACGAGTGCCGCCGCCGTCAAGGCCACAAAACGGTTGGTACGCATGTCCTTCCTCCCTGGTCGAGTTGTGCGCCGGCCGTTACTGGCCGATCGACATTAGCGGAGCGATAGCGGAAAGGGGGGCGCGGCGCTACTCCGCCTGCAGCTGCTCCGGCAGCCACAGCGCAATCTCCGGGAACAGCAGGACCAGCGCGAGCCCACACGCTTGCAGGGCGATGAACGGCCACATGGCGTTGTAGATGTGGCCGAGCTCTATGCCCGGCGGCGCCACGCCCTTGAGGTAGAAGGCGGCGGGGCCGAAGGGGGGTGTGAGGTAGCTGATCTGCATGTTCATGCAAAAGAGGATGCCGAACCAGATCGGGCTGTAGCCCAGCGTAATCACCACGGGCACGAAGATGGGCATGGTCAGGAGACAAATGCCGATCCAGTCCATGAACATGCCGAGGATGATGAGGATCGACATCATCACCATGATGATGCCGAGCGGCCCGAGCGGCAGGCCGGTGATCAGGCCCTCGACGAAGGTATCGCCGCCCATGCGGTTGTAGATGCCGATCAGGGCCGTGGCGCCGAAAGTGATCCAGAGCAGCATGCCGCAGGTGTTCATGGTCTGGTAGAGGGCTTCGCGCAGCATGGTCCAGGTCAGCTCGCGGCGCACCGCGGCGGAGACGATGGCACCCAGCGCGCCCATGCCGGCGGCCTCGCTGACGCTGGCGATGCCGAGATAGATCGAGCCCAGCACCGAGGCCGCCACCCCCAGCGGCAGCGACAGGCCGACGAACAGGCGCAGCTTTTCCTCGCGCGGCAGCTGGCGCTCCTCGAGCGGCGCCGGCGGTCCCAGCGCTGGATTGAGCTGGCAGCGGATGACGATGTAGCCGACATAGATGCTGGCCAGCAGCAGCCCCGGCATGATGGTGGCGACGAAAAGCTGGCCGATATCAACGCCGGCCGTCAGGCCGTAGATGATGAGCACGATCGAAGGCGGAATCATCGTCCCCAGCGAGCCGCCGGCGCAGATGGTGCCGATGGCCAGGCTGCGGTCGTATTTGAGGCGCAGCATCTGCGGCAGGGCGACCAGGCCGAGCAGGATGATCTCGCCGCCGATGATGCCGGTCATCGCCGCCATCAGCACCGCCACCACCATAGTCTGGATGGCAAGCCCGCCGCGCAGGCCCCCGGCCAGAATGTGCATGGCCCGAAAGAGGTCTCGCGCCACCCCCGAACGCTCCAGCACCGAAGCCATGAGGATGAACATGGGCACGGCGACGAGCACGAACTCGCGCACCAGGCTGGTGATGCGGCTTTCGACCAGGAACAGGCCGTTCAGGCCGAACTCGCTGACGGCCACGGTCATCGCCACGGCGCCCGTGACGAAGGCGAGCGGCAGCCCCATGATCAGCAGCACGGCTATGGCGCCGATCATGAGGACGGTGAGCAGCTCTATGCTCACGTTCCGTCCACGGTGGGCGGCTTGCCCGAAGGCTCGCGCAGCAGCGACTGAATGAGCTGCACCAGCGCCAGGATGAACATGAGGATGCAGGCGGCGGCAAGCGCCGTCTTGACGATCGCCGGCAAGGGCAATTGCGAAGCCGTGCCCGCGGTCTCGCCGATGCTCACTGAGGTGATCGCGCTCTTGGTCGACTGGTAGCCGAGAAGCCCCAGAAAGCCCAGGATGATAAGGCTGTTGATGACGTCGAGAGCGGCGCGGGCGCCGGCGGACAAGCGCTCGTAAACCAGCGAGACGCGGATATGGGCGCGCCGCTTCAAGGTATAGAGACCGCTCAGCAGAAAGCCCGTCGCGCAAAGCGCCGTGGTGACGTCATGGGCCCAGATCGTCGGCGCGTTGATGCCGTAGCGCATCACCACCTCGTAGGCGATGATCGCCATGCAGATCAAAAAGAGAAAGCTGAAGAGCTGCCCGATGCGCTCGGACAGCCACTCGACAGCGGCAGCGACGAGTTCGAAATAGCGCAGCATCTCTCGCGGCTATTCCCCGGCCACAAGCCCGATGGCGCGCAGGAAGGCGATCTGCGCTTCGTAGGCGCGCCCGGCCATCTCGCTGCGCCCGGCCCAGTCCTGCCAGATGCCGACCGCGATATCGCGCATGCGGTCGCGCTCGGCCTTGGGCCAGTCGATCACCTCGATGCCCTCGGCGCGGTCGGCGGCGACATCGGCGAGATCCTGCAGCTCGAGCCGCCGCGTGACGTCGCCGGCAAAGTCGCGCACGGCCATCTCGAGGATCGCCTTGAGGTCGTCGGGCAGCGCGGTCCATTTCTCCGCGTTGACCGAGATGTCGATCACCGGCATCGAGTGGATGCCGGGATAGATCGGGTAGCGGGCGATGGCATGAAAACCGAGCTGGTGGTTCATGGAATAGGTCGCCCAGTCCGCCGCATCGACGACGCCACGCTCCACCGCCGTGAACACCTCCGCCGCGGGCAGGTTGACCGGTGCGGCACCGACGCGCTCGAAAATGTCCTGGGCCATGCCTTCCGGCGCGCGCAGCTTGACGCCGGCGAAGTCGTCGACGCCGCGAATCGGGATCTTCGAGATGAAGGCTTCCTTGCCCGTCGCCGAGCCGCCGATGTAATGCACGCCGTAGGGCGCCATCAGCTCGCGCAGCAGGTCGTCGCCGCCGCCGTGGCGCAGGAAGGCGAACATCTGATCCGGGTGTTCGTAGGCGGCGATGAGATCGCCGAGCAGCGCGAAAGCCGGATCCTTGCCGGAAAAATACACCGTCGCCGTGATATGGCCGTCGAGCAGGCCTGAGCCGATGGCGTCCAGGGTCTCGTTGTACTGCACCACCGAGCCCACGGGCACTAGGCGCACGGCAAGACGCCCGCCCGTCAGCGTCTCGATGGAATCGGTGAATTCCTTGGTGATGACGTAGGCGATCTCGCCGGCCGAGGTCGCCGCCTGCCAGGTCCATTCCTGGTCGGCCGCCTTGGCCGGTGCCGTGGCCAGCAGCATCGCAATGGCAGCGAGAAGGCTCTTGGATATGCGCATGTCTCTCGCTCCCCCTACAGCAACCCGAGACGCTCGAGAAAGGCGATGTGGGACTCGTAGATGCGCTGGGCCATCGGGCTCTGCGCCGCATATTCGGCCCAGACGCCGGACGCCACCTCGCGGAACTTGCGGCGCTCCTCGGCGCTCCAGGTGACCAGCTCGATGCCGTTCTCGGCCGCCTTCGCCGCCACCGCGGCATCCTGCATGCCGATACGCTCGATCATGTCGCGGTTGAAATCGCGCACCGCCATCTCGACCAGCGCCTTGATGTCGTCGGGTAGCTCGTTCCAGCGCTCCATGTTGACCGCGACGTCGGCCAAGGGTGCGGAGTGGAAGCCGGGATAGATGGGATAGGGCGCGATGCTATGGAAGCCGAGGTCGTCGTTCATGCCCAAGGTGCCCCAGTCCGCCGCCTCGACCACGCCGCGGTCGAGCGCCGTGTAGACCTCGGCACCGGGGATATTCACGGGCGCGGCGCCGATGCGCTCGAATATGATCTGCGACATGCCCTCAGGCGCGCGGATCTTGACGCCGGCAAAGTCGGCGATGCCGCGGATCGGCTTCTTGGCCGGAATCGACTCGTGGCCCCAGGAGACCCCGCCCACGTAATACAGCCCATAGGCGGCGAACAGCTCGCGCGCCAATTCCTTGCCGCCGCCATACTCGAACCACATGGTGAGCTGGCGCACATGGTCGTAGCCGCCGTTGAGATCGCCGATGATGGCGAAGGCGGGATCCTTGCCGGCAAAATAGCCCGTGCCGCCATGCTGGGCGTCGAGAATGCCGGCGGCGACGGCATCCAGGGTCTCGTTGTAGCCGACGACGCTGCCCACCGGCAGCGGCTCGATCACGAGCCGGCCGCCGGTGACCTCCGCGACGCGATCGCAGAAGTCCTCGAAGACTGTCTGGTTGATCGACCCTGCCTGCCACAGGGACTGCATCTTCCAGCGATATTCGGCCGTCTCCTGCGGCACGTCCTGCTCGCCGGTCGGCGCGCTGACCTCGCCACGGAAGGCGATCGCAGCGACGATCACGAGCGCCGCCACCCCGGCGGCCAGCAGCCA
>CAZVDW010000098.1:0-2218 GCA_964625645.1 uncultured Rhodospirillaceae bacterium | reverse complement strand
CGTCCATCAGCCGGCGCACCGCGTCGTCGACCGCAGCCACGGGCTCGCAAACGGCCTTGAGACGCGCGTCCGGCGCCACGATGATCTCCAATCTCGCCATGCCCCTCACCTATTACCGACCTTGCGGGGCGTCAAGAGCTTGGCCGATCGGTAGCCGCCGGGACGCGCAGCCCGGCTTTGCGCAGGCCGTCCAATTCCTTGTCCTTCAATTTCCGGTGCGCATAGCCGCCCTCCCAGCTCGCTTCGATCAGGTCGGCGGAAAAGTCGGGGCGAATCTCGAAAACCTTATCGAGTGCGGCGCGCGCCTCCTCGATCTTGCCGAGGCGACCGAGAATCGCGGCCAGATTGACATGCGTCCAGAAGTGCACGTTCGGACGACCTGCCGCTCGGCGGGCGTATTCGAGGGCTTCCCGCTCGCGGTCGAGCATCAACAGCGCCAGGGAGCTTTCATGCTCGGACAAGGCCACGGCGGGGTCGTGGGGGCTCAAGCGGGCGGCCATGCGGTAGGCCTCGAGGGCTTGTTCCGGGTCCTCGGCCAGGTTGGACAGGGTCATGCCGAGGCCGAAGTGGGCCAGGGCAAAGCTCGGGTTGAGCGCGATGGCCTTTCTCAGCTCGGCAATCGATGCGGTGCCATCGCCCATGACATAAAGGGCGCGCCCCAGGGCGTGGTGCGCCGTGGCGTCCTTGTCGTCCAGGTCGACGGCTTTGCCTGCGTGGCGAAGCGACAGCGCGGCGCTTTCGGAGCGCGACTTGGTGAAGGCCAGGGTGATGTCGAGGAAATGCGAATAGCCCAGCGCCGCGAACGCCGCGGCGAAATTCGGGTCCAGCTCGACCGCGCGGCACAACAGGTCCTGGGCCTTGGCATTGTCGCCCTTGACGAAGCGGTAGATATGCCACAGCCCACGTTGGTAGCAGGCCCAGGCGTCGAGGCTGCCGGGAGGCTTGCGGCGGGCGCGCTCGCGCTCCACTTCGCCGATCTCGGGCTCTATTGCGGCGGCAATGGTCTCGCTGATCTCGTCCTGAAGGTCGAAAATGTCGACCAGCTCGCGATCGTATTTCTGCGCCCAAACGTGGTGGCCCGTGGTGGCGTCGATAAGCTGCGCGCTGACCCTGATGCGATCGACGCTCTTGCGCACGCTGCCTTCGACCACATAGCGCACGCCAAGCGCCGCGCCCACCTGCCGCACATCCGGCGTGCCGCCCTTGAAGGCGAAGGTCGAGGTGCGGGCGATAACGAACAGCCACCGGATGCGCGACAATGCGGTGATCAGGTCTTCGGCGATGCCGTCGGCGAGGTATTCCTGATCCGCGTCACCGCCGAGGACCGAAAACGGCAGAACGGCTATCGAGGGCTTGTCGGGAAGCGCCAGTGGGACGTCGGTCCCGGCGATCGCAGCGCTGTCGACGAATTCCGGCACGTAGCTTCCGGCAGGGAGCGCGATATGGACGGGGTCGTCGCGGCCCGGGCCCAGAAAATACTCCTGCAGCCTGTGTCGCATCCGGCTTGCCTCGACGCGAACCGACGCATTGGTTTGCGGGCCGAAGGTGACGTCGCGATCGAAGACTTCGATCGCAATGACATACTCCTTCAGGCGATGCGCATTGCCGCCAAGTGCCTCGCCGACAACAAACCGCAGGAACTTCCGCATGCGCGGGGAGCGGCAGAAACTGTCATGCAACAGCATTTTTTCCAGTTGCTCGCGGACAGCCTCGACCGACGGCGAACACCGTCTCTCCGCTTTCTCGATTGGTGCGCTTTCCGGCCTCTTCACGACAACCCCGCCCGACCGTCGCTTTGCCGCAACCGTCCGAATTCAGCCGTCTCTCTCCCGTGCCGCCGCCATGTTACCAACGGTTTCCAACTTAGGCGAGCCATCGCTCCGCCCTAAGGTTCCGGGCTCAGGATCAACCGTTGACAGGGGGGTATCATGAGAAAATCGTCCGGCGCAGCGCTGCGGGCTTCATCCTTTGCCATGCTTGTAATAGCAGGTGTCGCCGACGCAGCCGAACAGGGCACCACGACCGGTTTCGCGGCCTACAAGGCTACCGGCGAAGTTCAGGAATACAGTGCGGAAACACTGGTCTGGACCGGCACCTTCGTCGGCGCGAGCGTGACCGATGCCGGGGACGGGCCACTGCACAATTCCGCCTGGGATTGCACCGGCGAAGTCATCCTGCGAGAAGGCATGGCCCATTTGGCGGACGGATTCTGCGAAGT
>CAZVDW010000097.1:0-3528 GCA_964625645.1 uncultured Rhodospirillaceae bacterium | reverse complement strand
ACAGCTCGACGCCTCGCAATGGTGGCCCGCCGCTGTGCTTCGCGAGCAACAACTCGCGCAGGCCGCGGCGCTGATCCGCCATGCCGCGGCGACCGCGCCGTTCTGGCGCGAGCGTCTTGAGCCGGAAGGTGCGCTGACCATCGAGCGCTTTCGCTCGCTGCCTGTGCTGGAGCGCGGCGATATCGCGGACGCCGGCCCCGGGTTCTTTTCCAGCGACGTGCCGGCAAGCCATGGAGCCGTGTTCGATATCGCCAGCTCGGGCTCGACGGGCACACCGGTGCGCGTGCGCGGCAGCGGCATGACCCAGACGATGCAACAGGCGTTGTCGTTGCGCGGCTATCGCTGGCACGGCTATGATTTTAGTGCCAAGGCGGCCATCATCCGTGCCGCGTTTGCCGGCGGCCCGCCGCCCGCCAAGACGACATGGTCGCCGTTGCCGGGCGGCGGGCCTGCGGTCTGGATCGACACGGCTTTGGCGTTCGATGCCTTGCTCGATCGCCTGATCGAGGAAGAGCCGGATTATCTGACGGCGCATCCCTACACGCTGCTGGGGCTGCTCGAGGAATCGCAGCGGACGGGGCGGCGGCCATCGAAGCTGCAAAAGGTACGCACTTTGGGCGAGGCGCTCGAGCCGCGTATTCGCGACCTGGCGCGCCGTCTTTGGGACCTGCCGGTGATCGATCTCTATGGTGCCATGGAGGTCGGTTTTATTGCCCTGCAATGCCCGGAATCCGACGGCCTGCACGTGATGTCGGAAGGCGTGCTGCTGGAGATCCTGGATGATGCGGGCGAGCCTTGCGCACCTGGCGCGGTCGGCCGCGTGGTGGTGACGGCCCTGCACAATTATGCCTCGCCGTTGATCCGCTATGCGCTCGGCGATTACGCTCGGGTCGGAGAGCCTTGCGGATGTGGCCGGGGGCTGCCGGTGATCGACAGCATCCTTGGCCGCCAGCGCAATCTCATGGTGCTGCCGTCGGGTGGCCGCCGCTTCGTATCCGAGCACCTCGCCGGCTTCGCGGCCGCGCCCTACCGGCAGTTCCGCATCACCCAGACTGCCCTGGCCGAGATCGAGGTGACGCTGGTCGTGCCGCGGTCCTGGTCGGGCGACGACGAGGCTGCGCTCGCCGCCCATCTCGATCGGCATTACGGCGACCGCTTCGCCTACAGCTTCCGCTATGTCGACACTATTGCGCGCGCGGCCAGCGGCAAGTTCGAGGAGTTCGTTTCGAAACTCAGTTGAGCTCCCGCGCCACGCGGAAGCCGATATCGTCGTCACGGCCCTTGGTGGTGCTCCAGTCACGGCTGGCCGAGCGTAACTCGACGGGCTTGTCGTTCCAGGCGCCGCCGCGAATGACGCGCAGCCGGCAGTCCTGCCGTTCCACCCAGGCCGTGCCGTCCGCCGGCGCGCCGGCATAATTCACATGCCAACAATCCTCGACCCATTCCCAGACATTGCCGTGGACATCGTAGAGCCCGAATGCGTTGGCGCCAAAGCTGCCCGCCGGTGCGGTTTCGCTGTTGTCCCAGCTGCTGCCGCAGTTGCGGCAATTGGCCTTGCCGCTGCCGACATTCTCGCCCCACCAATAGGGTGCGCGCGAGCCGGCTCGTGCCACGTAGGCCCATTCCGTCTCGGCAAGCAGGCGATAGCGATGGCCTGTCAGGTGACTCAGCCATGCCGCATATTCCTGGGCATCGACCCAGGAGACATCGACGACCGGGCGATCCTCGCGGCCCCAGCCGCCGTCATCCGGTGAATGGCCGCAAACCTCGGCCAGGACGCAGGCATCCCATTCCGCGAACGTTACCTCGCGCAGGCCGGCGGCAAAGGCCCACTCGATGGTGACCTGGTGCTGCGGGCCTTCGCGCTCGCGGCGGCCGTCTTCGTCATCCGGGGAGCCCATTTCGAAGCTACCGGGCGGCACCACCACCATCTCGGGGCAGCTTTCGCAGTCGCGGAAGCGCTCGCCGATTTGCAGGTCCGAGGGGACCTGTATGGGCAAAGGCTCATTGGTGGTGTGATCGGCGCCCACCAGGAGAGGGGCCCAGACATAGCCTTCGTTGTCGCCGGGGAGCGCGATGCGGTACCAGTCGTGGCCGACGACCTTGCCGGTGACGGTGACCGCCGTGCCCGCGCCAATGCTTTGCAAGGCTTCGGCCTCAGCTGACGGGGCGCTGCGGACATTGGTGTTTCGCAATGTCACCAGCTGGAGGTCCAAGCCATCGACCTGAACGGGCACGCCGGCAGCCTCGGGCTGAGGCGCGACTGCCGCCAGCTCGCTGCGGAGGCCCTCGATATCGGCTTCCAGCCCGGCGACTTGCTCGCCCAGGGCGCGCTCGTTGGTCTGCGCCGCCTCAAGCGCCGCTGCCGCCTCAGCCAACTGCCCTTCGAGCGCCGTGGCGATGCCTTCGGAATCGCGGCGCAGCTGTTCGCTTGCAGCCAGCAGCGCCGTCAATTCGGCCTCCAGGCCGGCGACCTGCTGGCGCGCCTCGGCGGCGTCCCGGTCGAGTGTCTCTGCGGCTGCCCGCGAGACTTCAAGCGCGGCGCCGGCAGCGACCAGCTGTTGCCGCAGGTCGGCGGCGCTCGCGTCTGCCGCGGCGTCTTGGCTGTCCAACTCGGCCTGCAGCGAGGCCACGCTCTCTTCCAGGCCCGCCGCCTGCAGCTCCGACGTGGCCACAGCTAGATTGAGGGCTTGCTCCCTGGTTTGCGAGGCTTGCAACGCCGCTTCGGCCTCGGTCAATCGCTGTTGCAAGGCGGCATTGGCGCTTTGTCCTTCGGCGTTCTCGAGAGCCACGGCTTGCTCGGCGGCGCGTGACACCTCAAGAGCGGCCGTGACATCGGCCAATTGCGATTGCGAGGCCTGCGATACCGTCTCGGCCTCGCTGAGTCGACCTTGCAGGGCGGCGATTTCCGTCTCCCGGTCAGCGGCTTCGAGTGTGAGCGCTTCTTCGTTTGCCTGCAAAGCCGTGACCTCCGTTTGCAGGCCGGCCACTTGGTCGCGGGTCTCGGCCGCTTCGTCGGCGAGGGTCTGTTCGCCGGCGCGCGCTGCGTCAAGAGCCGCCGTCATGTCAGTCAGCGCGCGCTCCAGCTCCGCGACTTCACCTCGGGCTTCGGCGGCCTCCAGGGCGCCTGCCGCTTCCGCGGCGCGAGAGGCGTCAAGCGCCGTCGCGGCTTCGGCCAGCCCGTTTTGGGCGTTGGCCGCTTCGAGCGCCAGCGCTTCTTCTGCGGCCCGCGAGGCGTCGAGCGCCGTCGTCGCCTCTGTCAGCCGGTCCTGTAAATCGGTGACCGCCGCGGCATTCCCTCGCTCGACCTCAAGCTCGGTCTGTAAGGCAACAACCTGCTCCTGAAGGCCGGCGGCCTTGCCCTGGGCCTCTGTTGCCTCGAGGGCCGATGTCTCCTCGACCGCGCGTGAGGCGTCGAGCGCTGTCGTTGCCTCGGCGAGTTGGCGCTCCAGACCGGCGATGATCTCCGCGTTGTCACGCTGGGTCTCAAGCTCGGTCTGCAAAGCCGCGACTTCACCCTGAAGGCCT
>CAZVDW010000096.1:0-1936 GCA_964625645.1 uncultured Rhodospirillaceae bacterium | reverse complement strand
CGCTGGGGGCTTATCGCGTATCTAGCGTTGGCCGGGATACCGGGCGCGTTGGCGCTCGCGCTTCCCAGTCTGGCGCTGGTGTGGATCGTATTGGCGCTGGCGCTCTACGGAATCGTAGTCGGGATCAGCGGCCGCCAGGCGGCGCAGCGTAGAGTGCCCAACCGCCACGCCTAGAGGTCGCGGCTTAGGTTCGTCACCGGAATGCGGGCGCGCACCTCGCGACCCAATAGATTGAGCAACACGAACACCCGCTCGCGGTCGCTGGGCGCGGCAAACAGCCCCACCGCGTCGCGGAACGGTCCGGCGCACACGCGTACTTCCTCACCGGGGCGAAGCGCGCGCTCGCGTTCGAGGTCGATCAGGCCGGACTCGCCTTCGCGGGCCCTGATATCCTCGATCACCGCGTCCGCAATCGCCGCCGGCTCGAGCCCCATGCAAACTAGGCTGACCACCCCAGGTGCTGCGCCGATGAGGCGCCGCCCGGTGCGCGTGAGATCGGCGCGGACGAACAGATATCGCGGGAACAACGGCGCCGCGACCCACTCGGACCGCCGCGCGTGGCGCCGCCGCTTGTGGTATCGCGGCAGGTAGGCCTCGAGGCCGCGCTCCCACAGGTTGGCGCGCGCCCACATCTCCATCCGGCACTGGGTATAGACGGCGTACCAGCGCTTCATGGCGCCGCCACCTCGGCTCGGCTGCCGGCTGGCGCCAGTTTGAGAAGCTCGGGTGCCAGGATGCGTTCCGCCGGCATCACCGCGAGCGCCGATTCGTACATCGCCAGCGGGCGGTCGAGATCGGTGATGACAAGCACATCGATAGCCTCGAGATCGCCAGGTGTCGCGACGACGGCGATCCCCATGAACCGTGGCTCGGAAAGCCGGGGATCGATGATGCCGGCAATGTCGACGCCCTGTCGCATGGCGCAGAGCACGGCGACCTCGGCCAGCTCGCCTCCGCCACTCAGCGCAGCCCGGCCCCAGCCACGCTCGGCACAGTGCAGGAACAGCGCCTCCAGCTCGCCGCGCGCATCGCGATAGAACTCGAACGAGCGCTTCAGGTAGCGCGCCGTTAATCGGCTCTTTTCGCTGAACCCCTTGGGCGTGAGATAGTAGGCATACCGGTTGGGCGGGGTCTGCGAGACCTTGACCAGGCCTTTGCGCACGCAGCGCTTGAGATAGGCGTTGGTGAGGCCGAGCGCAATTCCGAGATCGCGCGAGAGCGAGCGCTGCGACAACCCGCTGTTGCCATGCACCGCGTCGAGTACCCCAAGCGTGATCTCATCCTTGTCGACGCCCGACAAAGGCTCGCCCGCCATTGGATCTCCTCAAACGCTTCCCCGGCGGCGAACGCGCGCCCTCACTTCGGGGCTCCGCGTTCACGGCACGAACAACTACCCGTTCATCGTATGAACGTCAAGCCGCGTCGGTGTTTCCGTGGTTTGCGACCGCAGCGGGCCGACCCTCGCGTTGACAAAGGCGCACGCCGCGGCTAGAGAAAACAGACCTCAGGGCGCAAGCGCCCCCGCCCACACCCGCCGTGCACCGAGCTGGGACGCCGCATGGCCAAAGCCTTTCAAGGCCGACTATCGCGCCGCGACATCCTCGGCGTCGTGTTGCTGGGTGGCTTCGCCTTCCTCGGCTTGTTCCTCATCTTGCAGGGTATTGCCGAAGGAAGCGGATTCGGCATCCAGACAATCGTCGGTCTGGTCGTCGTTCTGATCGTTCCGGCGGCCGCCGCCTACCGATTTGTCCGCGCCGCCAAGCCGGTGGGCCTGCACTCCGCCCAAGCGCCCAGCGCCTCCGATCGCGACCCCTTGGCCGAGGCCATCGAGAGCATGCACGAGGGCGTCGCGCTCTTTGATGCCGACGACCGCCTGGTGCTGTGCAACCGCCTCTATCGCGAGCTGTTCGCCGAGGCCGAGGCGCCGGTCGCTCCG
>CAZVDW010000095.1:0-5060 GCA_964625645.1 uncultured Rhodospirillaceae bacterium | reverse complement strand
TCCCGATTTCTCAGATGAACAGATTGATGTCGGATTGGGTGGCGGTCTCGATATAGGTGGCGGCACCACCGATCTCGTGCCCCTCGATCAGGTCATCCGGCGAGTACTCGAACAAATCCAGGATAAGATTTCATGAAAATGTTTATGTGACGGCTATCACAATTCGCGGTGCGGTCTGGAATGCTCGTGGCAATTGATGCGAGTCCGCTGATCTAAAGCACCCCCTCCAGCGCCTTGCGCACCTCTTCCGGCACGCCGCAGGCGGCGACGCCGGCGGGGTTGTCGTCGGCGCGCACGGGGACGCGGATTTCGAAGCCTTGCGCCACCTCGCGCTCCGCGCAGGCGAAGGCGTGCTCGACGCGGAAGGCGCGGCCGCGCCATTCGGGGATGGTGGTGGTGATCGTCAGCGCATCGCCGGGGCGGCCGGGAGATTTGAACTGGCAGCCGGTCTCGACCAGCGGCGTGCCGATGATGGCGAAGCGCTCCTCGAAGCGCGCCAGGGTCAGGCCGGCGGCGTGGAACATCTGCCACGAGGCATTGTCCATCCAGCGGTAGAAGTTGGGATAGAAGATGATGCCGAGGGGGTCGCACTCGCCCCATTCGATGACGTGCTCGGTGACGAAGGCCATGGTGCCGCTCAGCCGCGCTTGTAGAGGCCCATCAGGCTGGCCTTCTCGAGCGTATTGAAGTTGAGCATGAAGCCGACCACGGCGGGCATGGTGTCGGCTTCGACGGCGAGCGCCGCCTCCTTCACCGCAAAGAGCGTGAACAGGTAGCGGTGGGGATGGTCGCCCTGGGGCGGGCAGGGGCCGCCATAGCCGGGAGCGCCGAAATCCGTGCGCGTCTGCAAGGCCCCGGCAGGCAGTGTCCCGGCGGAGGGATCTCCGGCGCCAAGGGCGAGCGACGTCGTCTCGGCTGGAACATTGACCACCAGCCAGTGCCAGAAGCCGCTGCCGGTGGGCGCGTCCGGGTCGTAGCAGGTCAGGGCGAAGCTCTTGGTGCCATCGGGGGCGCCGGACCAGTGCAGCTCGGGCGAGCTATTGCCGCCGGCACAGCCGAAGCCGTAGGCCTGCGACAGGATATGGGCCTGGGCGAGATAATCGCCGTCGCCAAAGCTGGTGCTGGCTAGTGTCAGCGGCATGGTCAAGTCTCCCGGTTGGGGCCTTGCGCCATCTCGCGCAGGCGAAAACGTTGCACTTTGCCCGTCGCGGTGCGCGGCAGGGCCGCGACGAGACGCACCTCGGCGGGGCATTTGTTGGGGCTGAGCTCGCGCGCCACCGCCTCACGCACGGCATCGGCAATTGCCGCCTCGCGCTCCGCCGTCACGGCGGCGACAAAAAGGATCGGGCGGTCGAGACCGTCAGCGTCGGGCGCCGCGACCAGGGCCGCCTCGCCGCACAGCCTGGCGCCGGTGACGCAATTCTCGATCTCGGTCGGGCTAACCCATTGGCCAGCAATCTTGAGCATGTCGTCGCGCCGGCCCTGGTGATACCAGTAGCCGTCCGCATCGAGGCGGAAGCGGTCGCCGCTGCGGAACCAGCCAGCGACGAAAAGCTCCGCACTCAGCGCCGGCCGCTTCCAATAGCCGTCAGCGACCGACGCCGCCGAAACCCAGAGGTCGCCGACCCGATCCGCCTCGTCGATGCGTCTGCCGGCCTCGTCGCGCAGCTCGACATGCATGCCGGGCACCGGCAGGCCGGCGCTGCCGGGGCGTACCGCATCGGGCGGATTGGCAATGACCAGGAACACCGTCTCCGACGTGCCGATGCCTTCGGCAATGGGATTTCCCGTCGCCTCGCGCCAGCGCTCCAACAGCACCGGCGGCAAAGGCTCGCCAGCAGAGACGAAACGCCTCGTTGTTGCGAACGCGCTGGCCACATCGCCGCCGCTGTCAAGCATGCCGCGATACAGGGTGGGCACGCTGTAGATCGCCGTCGGTCGGGTTCGTTTCGCAAGAGCCAGGATATCGTCCGGGCGCGGCCAGGGGCGGTGCAGGATCACCGAGGCACCGAGAGACAGGGCCCCGAACAGGCCGTGGGCAAGGGCAAAGGCGAAAAAGGTCTTCGAGGTGACAAGAACGCGGTCGTCAGGTCCCAGGCCAGAAACGCCGCCGATGCCTGCCGTGGCAAACTGCGCTGCCCGGTGGCAGTGCACGGCGGCTTTCGGTGTGCCCGTGGTGCCCGAGGTGTAGATCCAGAAGGCCGGATCGTCAGCCGCCATATCGCTGCTCTCCAGCGTCTCGGGTTGCTCGGCGAATAGCCCTTCTGTTGCTGCCAGTATTCGAGCGTCGTTACGGTCAGCGCCCGGCTCGACCAGCATCAGCCTGGCTTCGCTGTCCGCCAGGACCGCGTTGAGCTCGGCATCCTTCCAGCGCGGATTGATAGCCACCGCCACGGCGCCGATGCGCAGGCAGCCGAGAAAGGCGGCATAAAGCACGGGCCCGTCGTCAAGCGCTAACAGCACCCTGTCGCCACGCGCCACGCCGGCTGTGCGCAGGCCGTTGCCGAAGCGCGCGCTCATGGCACGCAGGTCGCCGCGGCTGAGCGTTTTGCCGTCGCATATGAGGGCAGGGGCATGGTCCCTGCCGCCGGCCAGGATGCTGTCGGCTGCGTTCATGGCTCCGCGTGGCTGAAGCGGCGTGCCTCGTAAGCCGGCCAGGCCTCCGGGTTGAGCAGACGGGGCGGCCTTTCGCCCTGCCATATGGCCAGCCATTGTTCCGCACACATCAGCGAGATTCGCCGCCGCGATTCCACCGTCACACCCGCCGTATGCGGGCTGGCGATGACGTTGGGCAGGCTCAGAAGCGGATGGTCGAGCGGCGGCGGCTCGTCCTCCCAGACGTCGAGGCCCGCGCCGTAGAGGTGGCCGCTTCGCAAGGCCTCGTAGAGCGCGCCCTCGTCGTGGATGCCGCCGCGCGCGGTGGAGACGAGAATGGCGCCCGAGCGCAGGCGGGCCAGGGCGGCGGCGTCGATCATGCCGCGGGTCTCATCGCTCAGCGGGCAGTTGAGCGAGAGGACGTCCGACTCTGCAAGCAACTTGTCGAGTGTGACCGCTTCGGCCCCGAAGCGCTTGAACCGTTCTGCCTCGATATAGGGATCGCAGGCCAGCACCCGCATCAGCAGGGCGCCACCGCAGAGCTCGGCCAGGCGCGAGCCGGTATGGCCGAGACCGACGATGCCAAGCGTCATGTCGCGCAGCTCGTGGCCGATGAATTCGTTGCGGTGCCAATTGCGGTCGCGGCGCAGGGCATGGTCGGTCTCGCCGATGCGCTTGGCGACGCTCAGCATCAGCGCCAGGCCGTGCTCGGCAACGGCTTCGCGATTGCCGCCCGCCTGATTGACGACCAGCACGCCGGCCTCGCTGCAGGCGCGGATGTCGACAGTATCGGCGCCGGCGCCGTCGGCGGAGACGACCAGCAGCTCCGGGCAGCGTGCCAGCAGGGCGGCATCGGCATGCAGGTGCTGCGGCAGCTCCTGGCGCGCCGAACTGATCTGATAGCCCTTGATGGCGGCCATCAGCGGCCAGATCTCGGCCGCCGGCGCATCCCGCTCAAGGCGGATCAGCTCCAGCTCGGGCGCCTCGGCGAGGGCGCGCCTGCCGTCCTCGTGCATCATACGGTCGAAATAGACGATACGTGGCACTTGCAACCCCATGGCCTCTCCCTCTCGCCACAGCGGCGCGCCGAAGCCTTTCCCAGACGGGCCGTCAGTGCGTAATATGCGCATATCGTGGGCGAGAACGAAACCGGCATGGATCGGATCGGAGATGGCAGCATGACAGATCCCCTGCTCCAAAGGCTCGAGGCAGGGCTTCGCGATGTCTGGCAGCTGGGCCGCAACATTATTCTCAGCTGGTGCCCGGTCGACGCCGGCATCGAGCTTCTGGTCGTGCCCCACTATCTCACCGCCACGTTTTCCGCCACCCATCCGAGGTTCCTGGCCGATCATGCGGCAATGCTTGGCGACGAGGAGCTGACTTACACGAAGTCGGCGAGTTTCCTCCGCGACCTGATAACCGGCGAGCGCCGGCTCGAGCCGGAGCGCCTGCGGGCGATCGCGCTGCTGCTGGACGTCGAGCCGGTGAATATCCGTCTCGATGCGACCATCGACAATGCCGACAGCGACGCGGCTATCGATCAGCTCATAGCGCGCTACAGCATCAGTTACGTGGCTAATCGCGCGGTCATCCTCTTCGATATCGTCGGCTTTGCCAAGCTCGGGCCGTTCGAGCAGACGAGCCAGCTCAACAGCCTCTCCTATTCGCTCAACGCCGCGCATGCCAGGCTGATGAGCAACAACATCGATGTCAATTTCGCGCGCTCGACCACTGGCGACGGTTTTTACATCTGGAACCGCGACAGCGGCCCGCAAGCCAGTATCAATCTGTATCATTTCATGCACATTGTGCTCGCCGACAATGCCATGGCCTCAGCCCAGTCGCGGGCCAAGGTGACACCGGTGCTGCGTACCGGTTTCCATATCGGCGATCATTACGAGTTCTATCAGGCGGAGGGACTCAATCCGACCGTTTACAACTACATCGTCGGCAATGTGACCATCGAGCTGGCGAGGATTATCGAACAGGCGCTGCCGGGCCAGGTGCTGTTGGGCGATTTTAAGGTGCCGTTGGCGGATGTCGGGGAGGTCGATACCGAGCACTTCATCAGCCATCTCCAGGACAGCCTGTCGGACCTCCGGGGCATCAAGCTCTCGGGTGACGAGGTCAGCGATATCAAATGTTACCTGACCGGCGAATCCTTCGCGGACGGCGGCTTTCACGTAAGCCGCTATCGACTCACCGACAAGCATGGCTATACCCGCAATATCTACAACGCCAAGATCAACATCTATCGCCACGAGGGCGAGCCCATCTACCTCGGCATCCAGGACCATGATCTGTGGCGCCTGCGCTGGCGTCTGCGCCGCTCCGTCTCGCAAATCGGCACGGCATGAGGCGACGAGCCTCGACGTTGCCTATCTGCCTGGGACCACCACAGTTGATCCCTCTATCTCCGAGCAGGACTAATCCGGCTGCGGTCGGGAATACCCATTGTGGCCATC